>NZ_JABMCU010000046.1:0-24633 GCF_013179605.1 Enterobacter sp. CM29
GAATGCAGTCGTTGACGGAAATGACCTGGCCCGGGTTGGTGCCCCAGGTGACTTGCGGGGCGATCTCTTCCGCCTGCAACGTCACAACGGTATCAAAAATTGCCCCCTCGTCCGTTTTCAGGGTTTTCCAGTACGCTACCGCGTCGTCAAAATTCTGTCCTTTCGGCGCATGAAGACGCCCCTTCACATAGTTGAAGGTGGTGTCGTCTGGGGCCACCAGGCCTGCTTTGGCACCCATCTCAATGGCCATGTTGCACAGGGTCATACGACCTTCCATGCTCAGCGCCTGGATAGCGTCGCCGCAGAACTCAACGACGTGACCGGTACCGCCTGCACTGCCGGTTTTGCCGATAATCGCCAGCACGATATCTTTCGCGGTGATACCCGGCGCGGCTTTCCCCTTCACTTCAATCTTCATGGTTTTGGCGCGGCCCTGCTTCAGGGTCTGCGTCGCCAGAACGTGTTCCACTTCAGAGGTGCCAATCCCGAACGCCAGGGCGCCAAATGCGCCGTGCGTCGCGGTGTGGGAGTCGCCGCAGACAATGGTCATGCCCGGCAGAGTAATACCCTGTTCAGGCCCCATTACGTGGACGATGCCCTGATAGGGGTGGTTCAGATCGTACAGCTCCACGCCAAACTCGTTACAGTTCTTAATCAGCTCCTGCATCTGGATACGCGCCATCTCGCCAGATGCATTAATGTCTTTGGTCTGGGTGGAAACGTTGTGATCCATCGTGGCAAAGGTTTTACCCGGCTGACGCACCGGGCGCTTGTGCGCACGCAGGCCGTCAAATGCCTGAGGAGACGTCACTTCGTGTACCAGATGACGGTCGATGTACAACAGTGGGGTTTCGTCTGGCGTCTCGTAAACAACGTGCGCATCAAACAACTTCTCATATAACGTCTTAGCCATGATTACACCCCTTCAGCGACATAGCGGGCAATGATGTCGCCCATTTCATCGGTACTGACTGCCGCCGTGCCGCGTGCTAAATCACCGGTACGGACGCCTTCTTCTAACGCCCGGTTAATGGCGTTTTCAATTGCGGTTGCTGCATCGCCTGCATCCAGGCTGTAGCGCAGCAGCAGAGCCAGGGAGAGGATCTGCGCAATCGGGTTGGCGATGTTTTTGCCTGCGATATCCGGCGCGGAGCCCCCCGCCGGTTCGTACAGGCCAAAGCCTTCTTCGTTCAGGCTGGCCGAGGGCAGCATGCCCATGGAGCCAGTGATCATGGCGCATTCATCCGAGAGAATATCGCCGAACAGGTTGGAGCACAGCAGCACGTCAAACTGAGACGGATCTTTGATCAGCTGCATCGTTGCGTTGTCGATATACATATGCGACAGCGCAACGTCCGGGTACTGCTTAGCGACTTCACTGACGATTTCGCGCCACAAAATGGAAGACTGGAGCACGTTCGCTTTATCAATAGAGGTCACTTTACGGCGGCGTTTGCGCGCTGACTCAAACGCGATATGGGCGATACGTTCAATTTCAAAACGGTGATAGACCTCGGTATCAAACGCTTTCTCATGCTGACCGCTGCCTTCGCGACCTTTTGGCTGACCGAAGTAGATGCCGCCGGTCAGCTCACGCACGCAGAGAATGTCGAAACCGTTGGCCGCGATATCCGCGCGCAGCGGGCAGAACTCTTCCAGCCCCGGGTACAGCTTCGCCGGACGCAGGTTGCTGAACAGTTTGAAATGTTTACGCAGCGGCAGCAGCGCACCGCGCTCCGGCTGCTCTGCTGGCGGCAAATGTTCCCACTTAGGGCCGCCCACGGAGCCAAACAGCACGGCATCGGCATTTTCACAGCCTTCCACAGTGGCTTTCGGCAATGGCGTACCGTGGTTATCAATTGCAATACCGCCCACATCGTAGTGGCTGGTGGTAATTTTCATCGCAAAACGCGAACGAACGGCTTCCAGTACTTTCAGCGCCTGTGCCATCACTTCCGGGCCAATACCGTCACCCGGCAACACAGCAATATGGTAATTCTTCGACATCACACGGTTTCCTTGTTGTTCTCTTTATTCTGAGCTTTGCGTTGCAACTCTTTTTCGACTTCGGCGGCGCGCCAGATGTTGTTCAGGACATGCACCATCGCTTTCGCGGAGGATTCGACGATATCTGTCGCCAGACCCACACCGTGGAAGCGGCGACCGTTATAATTGACGACGATATCCACCTGACCCAGGGCGTCTTTACCGTGCCCTTTAGCCGTCAGGTCGTATTTCACCAGCTCTACGTCGTACTCAGTGACGCGGTTAATCGCCTGGTAAATGGCATCCACAGGGCCGTTGCCGTTGGCGGCTTCCGCTTTAATTTCATCCCCGCAGGCCAGCTTCACGGAGGCGGTGGCGATGTCGCTTGAGCCGGACTGGACGTTGAAGTAGTCCAGACGGAAGTGCTCTGGCTCTTCCTGCTGTTTGTTGATGAATGCCAGCGCTTCCAGATCGTAATCGAACACCTGGCCCTTCTTGTCCGCCAGCTTCAGGAAGGCGTCGTACAGCTGATCCATGTTGTAATCGCTGTCCTTGTAGCCCATCTCTTCCATACGGTGCTTCACTGCCGCGCGACCAGAGCGTGAGGTCAGGTTCAACTGAACCTGGTTCAGACCGATGGATTCCGGAGTCATGATTTCGTAGTTTTCACGGTTCTTCAGCACGCCATCCTGGTGAATACCGGAAGAGTGAGCGAACGCGCCCGTACCGACAATCGCTTTGTTGGCCGGGATCGGCATGTTGCAAATCTGGCTGACGGTCTGGCTGGTGCGCCAGATTTCGTTGTGATTGATGCGTGTGTGCACGTCCATGATGTCTTTGCGCACTTTGATCGCCATGATCACTTCTTCCAGCGAACAGTTGCCTGCGCGTTCGCCGATGCCGTTCATCGCGCCTTCTACCTGACGCGCGCCGGCGTGCACCGCCGCGATAGCATTGCCAACGGCCAGACCCAGGTCATCGTGGGTGTGTACAGAGATAATGGCTTTATCAATATTTGGTACGCGGTCATACAGACCAGTAATGATGTTGGCAAACTCAAACGGCATGGTGTAGCCGACGGTATCCGGGATGTTGATGGTTCTGGCTCCGGCATTAATAGCGGCTTCCACTACACGGGCCAAATCGTCAATCGGCGTGCGGCCTGCATCTTCACAGGAAAATTCCACGTCGTCAGTGTAGTTACGCGCCCGTTTAACCATATACACCGCACGTTCGATCACTTCATCCAGCGTGCTGCGCAACTTGGTTGCAATGTGCATGGGGGAGGTGGCAATAAAAGTATGGATACGGAAAGCTTCTGCAACTTTCAGGGATTCCGCGGCCACATCGATATCTTTCTCAACGCAGCGAGCCAGAGCGCACACGCGGCTGTTTTTGATGGTGCGGGCGATAGTCTGCACTGACTCAAAATCACCCGGCGAGGAGACAGGAAAACCGACCTCCATTACGTCTACACCCATGCGTTCCAGGGCCAGCGCAATTTGCAGTTTTTCTTTAACACTCAGGCTCGCCTGTAATGCCTGTTCACCGTCACGTAAAGTAGTATCGAAAATAACGACTTGCTGGCTCATGGGTTAGGTCCTTGTCAGTCTTAGGGCGCCTTGCTACGAGCATAAAAAAACCCGCGCAGTGGCGCGGGTTTTTAGTTTTACTGAAGACGATTCAACGCTGAATTTCGCCCGCCAGTCTACCGCGCACAGTGGATGCGTTTAGTAGTAGTAGACCGGTGAAACGAAGGGTGCGAATCATGAATCCTGCTCCAGGTGAATGCGGTATGCTTTTAGTGGTACTGGATACGCCGACTCATGTCAACCCCTCCCCGACAAAACGGGGACCCAACGCAGGGAGAATACATTAGCTAATTGTGCTGGTTTTTGCGTGGCTAAACGATTTTATTGTCTATTATTGGACTGGGGATTCATCTCTGGAATAATTTGAATATAATTGGTAGCAATTGAACATACTATTTTCACCAACATGCTATGAAATGGAATGTGTTTCATATCATTGATTTATAAACTTCATGAATGATTTACGGGTAAGTAAGTTATCAAAATTGATATCAATTTGTTAATGAATATGCGTTGTATACTATTAATAGTTTATTAACGCTTAAGTCATTATTAATGAGAGCGTTGATTGTGTATTTGTCTGGTTTATGGTTTCATGCTCACAATAAAGTTTGAGATATCTTTTGAACGATTTTTAACTCTTCATTTATGGGGTGCGTAAAGCCGCTCGGTGAATGGGGCTCTTTATATATTCCGAATTTTAAATAATTTCCTTTCGCTTGTTGTATATGCATGGTAAATCATATTTTTCGAAGTTATTACTGTACCTGGGCAAAGGGAATTTAGCGTGACGGTGGAGTCAGAAATGCCAGAAAATAATATTAACCAACCACAGACTTATGATGGGGTTAAGCCTCAGTTACGCACAGTGGATCTTAACTTGTTAACTGTATTCGATGCAGTGATGCAGGAGCAGAATATTACGCGAGCAGCGCAATCTCTGGGAATGTCTCAGCCTGCCGTGAGTAATGCCGTAGCCAGACTTAAGGTGATGTTTAACGACGAGTTATTCGTTCGTTATGGGAGGGGAATTCAGCCTACAGCGCGTGCATTCCAGCTATTCGGTTCGATTCGTCAGGCGCTACAGCTGGTTCAAAATGAACTTCCCGGTTCGGGCTTTGAACCCTTAAGCAGTGAGCGGGTTTTCCATCTCTGTGTTTGCAGTCCGTTAGATAATTATTTGACGTCTGTTATATATAATAAAGTTGAACAGATCGCCCCAAATATTCATCTCGTTTTTAAATCATCATTAAATCAAAACACTGAACACCAGCTTCGTTATCAGGAAACAGAGTTTGTTCTGGGATACGAAGAGTTCCGCCGTCCAGAGTTTGCCTGTGTTCCGTTGTTCAAAGACGAAATGGTGTTAGTCGCCAGTAAAAAACATCCCCGTATGAATTCGCCGCTGCGTGAAAGCGATGTTTACAGTGAGCAACACGCCGTTGTTGCTCTTGACAGATATGCCTCATTCAGTCAGCCGTGGTATGACACCGCCGATAAACAAGCCAGCGTGGCTTATCAGGGAATGGCCATGGTCAGCGTATTAAATGTCGTTTCTCAGACGCAGTTAGTCGCTATTGCGCCGCGCTGGCTTGCTGAAGAGTTCTCCGATTCACTGAATCTGCAAATTTTACCTCTGCCGCTCAAGCTTAATAGCCGTACCTGTTATCTTTCCTGGCATGAGGCTGCGGGTCGGGATAAAGGGCATCAGTGGATGGAAGAGCTGCTGATCAATATTTGCCGTCGCTAGGTTCTGGTGAATAAACCGCATGGCGTCATGCGGTTTATTCTGCGGTTTTTAAAACTGGCGATATTATGTTCTGTGTTCATTTTTTCAGTTACTTATGCATGCTCAAAAATAGATGATTTCCTGATCCATCCTCTTTTTAAGAGATGAATTATTATTGTCTCCACTCATACCAGACGAATTCACCATATTCATGTCTGTCAGCTGTTTTTTCTGCTTTTATTGCTCATTCCCGCATCCCGTTTGCTAATTGCCTGCCTCATAACGAGCGGTTAAGGTATCCATCACTCTGCACATTATAAGATGGGTTTACCCTGTCAGAAGACGGCGCGGAAATGAATTCTGTAGACCGTCTATAACAAAAGCCTGGAGGCAAAGCATGGAGATGTTGTCTGGCGCGGAAATGGTCGTCCGATCGCTTATCGATCAGGGCGTGAAACAAGTGTTCGGCTATCCCGGAGGCGCGGTTCTCGATATTTATGACGCGCTGCACACGGTAGGCGGTATTGATCATGTTCTGGTTCGTCATGAACAGGCTGCTGTGCATATGGCTGACGGCCTGGCCCGCGCCACGGGCGAAGTGGGTGTTGTGCTGGTCACTTCCGGGCCGGGGGCGACCAATGCCATTACCGGCATAGCGACTGCGTATATGGACTCTATTCCACTGGTCATTCTTTCCGGACAGGTGGCGACGTCGCTGATTGGCTATGATGCGTTTCAGGAGTGCGACATGGTGGGGATCTCACGCCCCGTGGTGAAGCACAGCTTTCTGGTTAAACAAACTGAAGATATCCCGGGCGTACTGAAAAAAGCCTTCTGGCTGGCCGCCAGCGGTCGTCCTGGGCCAGTGGTTGTCGATCTGCCAAAAGATATTCTCAATCCGGCGAATAAACTGCCTTACCTTTG
This sequence comes from Enterobacter sp. CM29, assembly GCF_013179605.1. NCBI lineage: Bacteria > Pseudomonadati > Pseudomonadota > Gammaproteobacteria > Enterobacterales > Enterobacteriaceae > Enterobacter > Enterobacter sp. CM29. The sequence continues at coordinate 6,232 of NZ_JABMCU010000046.1, forward strand.
GCCTGAGTCGGTGAGCATGCGTTCGTATAATCCGACCACGCAAGGGCACAAAGGACAGATTAAACGTGCGCTGCAAACGCTGCTGTCTGCGAAAAAACCGGTGGTCTATGTGGGGGGCGGCGCCGTCAATGCAGCCTGCGAAACGCAACTACGCGAACTGATCGAGAAGCTCAATCTTCCTGTTGCGTCATCACTGATGGGGCTGGGGGCATTCCCTGCCACGCATCGGCAGGCGCTGGGCATGCTGGGTATGCACGGCACCTACGAAGCCAATATGACGATGCACAATTCTGACGTGATTTTTGCCGTCGGCGTGCGTTTTGACGATCGCACCACGAACAACCTGGCGAAATACTGCCCGAATGCGACGGTGCTGCACATTGATATCGATCCTACTTCTATCTCTAAAACGGTGCCGGCGGATGTGCCGATCGTGGGAGACGCACGACAGGTGCTGGATCAAATGTTGGATCTGCTGGCGCAGGAGACCGCCTCTCAACCGCTGGACGAGATCCGCGACTGGTGGCAACAAATCGAGCAATGGCGTGGCCGTCAGTGCCTTAAATACGACACGCAAAGTGAGAACATCAAACCGCAGGCGGTGATCGAGACGATCTGGCGTCTGACCAATGGCGATGCGTATGTCACTTCTGACGTGGGCCAGCATCAGATGTTTGCTGCGCTGTATTACCCGTTTGATAAACCGCGTCGCTGGATCAACTCAGGCGGGCTCGGCACGATGGGCTTTGGTTTGCCCGCCGCGCTGGGGGTAAAGCTGGCGTTGCCAAACGAAACGGTTATCTGCGTAACGGGTGACGGCAGTATACAGATGAATATTCAGGAACTTTCTACTGCGCTGCAATATGAACTGCCAGTGCTGGTGCTGAACCTGAATAACGGTTACCTCGGCATGGTAAAACAGTGGCAGGATATGATTTATTCGGGCCGTCACTCCCAGTCCTATATGAAATCACTTCCGGACTTTGTCCGTCTGGCTGAAGCCTATGGTCATATTGGCATGCGGGTAACCCATCCGTCAGAGCTGGAAGCGAAGCTCGGCGAAGCGCTTGAGCACGTTAAAAACAATCGCCTTGTCTTCATGGACGTTATCGTCGATGGCACAGAGCACGTTTATCCGATGCATATTCGTGGCGGTGGTATGGATGAAATGTGGTTAAGCAAAACGGAGAGAACCTGATATGCGCCGGATATTATCTGTATTACTGGAAAATGAGTCGGGCGCACTGTCGCGGGTTATTGGGCTTTTTGCCCAGCGCGGCTATAACATTGAAAGCCTGACCGTGGCACCGACCGATGATCCTACGCTCTCGCGCATGACGATCCAGACTGTCGGCGATGCGAAAGTGCTTGAGCAGATCGAAAAGCAATTACACAAGCTGGTGGACGTACTGCGCGTCAGCGAGCTGGGGCAGGGTGCTTACGTCGAACGTGAAGTGATGCTGGTGAAAATTCAGGCCAGCGGTTACGGCCGTGAAGAGGTCAAGCGCAACACGGATATTTTCCGTGGGCAGATTATTGACGTCACGCCTTCTATATATACTGTCCAGCTTGCCGGAACGAGCGATAAGCTGGACGCTTTCCTGGCCTCTGTCAGGGATGTGGCAAAAATTGTTGAAGTTGCGCGCTCTGGCGTTGTTGGCCTCTCGCGCGGCGATAAAATCATGCGTGAGTAGCGCAATAGGTTCGCCTCTTTCAGCCCGGTAGCCAAAGCCGGGCTTTTTTTTGCGTAATCCGCCGACAACGCAGACAAAAGCGGTTGCCGTGAAGGCTATTCTGCGTTTAGATGTTAAAATATTTAACCATAACCTTGACAGGGCCATGGACTCTTTTCTTTTTTTGAGGGGCAATTGTGAAACTGGATGAAATCGCCCGGCTCGCCGGCGTGTCGAGAACCACGGCCAGCTATGTGATTAACGGTAAAGCAAAGCAGTATCGTGTCAGCGATAAGACCGTTGAGAAAGTGATGGCAGTCGTTCGTGAGCATAATTACCATCCGAATGCTGTCGCCGCAGGTTTACGTGCCGGGCGCACCCGCTCTATTGGCCTGGTGATCCCGGACCTGGAAAACACCAGCTATACCCGCATCGCCAACTATCTGGAACGTCAGGCTCGTCAGCGGGGCTATCAGCTGTTGATTGCCTGCTCCGAGGATCAGCCCGACAACGAGATGCGCTGCATTGAGCATCTGCTGCAACGTCAGGTTGATGCCATCATCGTGTCGACCTCTTTACCACCCGAGCATCCGTTCTATCAGCGCTGGGCGAACGATCCGTTCCCGATAGTGGCGCTGGATCGTGCGCTCGATCGTGAACATTTCACCAGCGTCGTGGGTGCCGATCAGGACGATGCAGAAATGCTGGCTGCCGAGCTGCGTACCTTCCCGGCTGAAACGGTGCTGTATCTTGGCGCTTTGCCTGAACTTTCGGTAAGCTTCCTGCGTGAACAAGGGTTCCGTACGGCATGGAAAGACGATCCGCGTGACGTTCATTATCTCTATGCCAACAGTTATGAGCGCGAAGCGGCTGCCCAGCTGTTCGAGAAATGGCTGGAAACGCACCCGATGCCGCAGGCGTTGTTTACCACCTCGTTTGCTCTGTTGCAGGGAGTGATGGACGTGACGTTACGTCGCGATGGCAAGCTGCCATCCGATCTGGCGATTGCTACCTTCGGTGATAACGAACTGCTCGACTTCCTGCAATGTCCAGTGCTGGCGGTGGCTCAGCGTCACCGCGACGTCGCCGAGCGCGTGCTGGAGATTGTTCTGGCAAGCCTGGATGAACCCCGCAAGCCTAAACCCGGACTTACGCGTATCAAACGTAATCTCTATCGGCGCGGAATTTTGAGCCGCCATTAATATTTCCACAGGGGCGGTATAACTGCCCCTTTTGCGGCGAATTTATTGCGATAAATAATTCCCGGATAAAAATTAGGATTTATCTCTAAGATTCATAGCCTGCTATTTTTCTGAATCCATTTTGGTGTTAAAAAGCACAATTATAAATTTTTGACTGACATTTCTTTGTATTGTTTTGTTACAAACAGGCGCCAGCCGATGAATATTCAGCCATTTTTCACTCTCCCTCCAGGCCTCAATGCACACGAACGAATCCATATTGCCTCGGGATTAAACTGGTGCTGTTATCCCCCGGCGATATGCCTTAAAATGCTGCCCGCGTCGCAAACTGACACTTTATATTTCCCTGCGATGATATTGAGTGAGTCTTAACGCTCGTGTGCATATTCGGTTTTTTTCTTACAAATATTCATAACGTTAATTTTGCCTCGCCAGTTGTTTAGTTATTAGCCAGGTCACTCTTGCTCTGTAAATAGGATGCTTTCGGGTCCGTACAGAGAGAGTCCTGGCTTGACAAGCTTTTCCCTCGCTCCGTAAACTCCTTCAGGTGGGAATTTGTGGGTTAAAGTGGTGAGGAGGGGTGAGGCAGGCATGTTCCGTGGAGCAACGTTAGTCAATCTCGACAGCAAAGGGCGTTTATCGGTACCAACCCGATACCGTGACCAGCTGATTGAGAACGCTTCGGGTCAACTGGTTTGCACCATTGACATCAACTCCCCCTGCCTGCTGCTTTATCCTTTGCCTGAATGGGAAATCATTGAGCAAAAGCTGTCGCGACTGTCGAGCATGAACCCGCAGGAACGCCGCGTACAGCGGTTGTTATTGGGACATGCCAGTGAATGTCAGATGGATAGCGCCGGGCGATTATTGATTGCGCCTGTGTTGCGGCAACATGCCGGTCTGACTAAAGAAGTGATGCTGGTCGGGCAGTTCAACAAGTTTGAACTGTGGGACGAAACGACCTGGTATCAACAGGTCAAGGAAGATATCGACGCTGAGCAGTCTGATTCCGCAACATTATCGGAACGGCTGCAGGACTTGTCTCTATAAATATGATGGAAAATTATAAACATACAACGGTGCTGCTGGATGAGGCCGTTAACGGCCTGAATATTCGTCCAGATGGCATCTATATTGATGGCACTTTTGGTCGCGGTGGCCACTCGCGTTTGATCCTCTCTCAGCTTGGAGCGGAAGGGCGCCTGCTGGCAATTGACCGCGATCCGCAGGCGATTGCCGTTGCGCAAACCATCGATGACCCTCGCTTTTCCATCGTGCATGGACCTTTCTCTGCGCTTGCGGATTATGTCGCCGAGCGCGGCCTGACCGGCAAAATCGACGGGATCCTCCTCGATCTTGGCGTCTCTTCACCACAGCTTGATGATGCAGAACGCGGCTTCTCCTTTATGCGCGACGGTCCGCTGGATATGCGTATGGACCCCACCCGCGGCCAGTCTGCCGCCGAGTGGTTACAAACTGCTGACGAAGCGGATATTGCCTGGGTGATCAAAACCTTCGGCGAAGAACGCTTTGGCAAACGTATTGCGCGCGCCATCGTGGAGCGCAACCGCGTTGAGCCAATGACCCGTACCAAAGAGCTGGCAGAAGTCATCGCGGCGGCAACGCCAGTGAAGGACAAGCACAAACATCCTGCGACCCGTACCTTCCAGGCGGTTCGTATCTGGGTAAACAGTGAACTGGAGGAAATAGAGCTGGCGCTAAAAAGCTCGCTCGACGTGCTGGCCCCGGGTGGGCGGTTATCCATCATCAGCTTCCATTCGCTGGAAGATCGCATCGTTAAGCGCTTTATGCGTGAACAGAGCCGCGGTCCGCAGGTTCCAGCTGGGCTGCCGATGACGGAAGAACAACTCAGAAAGCTGGGAGGCCGTCAGTTGCGAGCATTAGGCAAGTTGATGCCGGGCGAAGAAGAGGTGGCAGAGAATCCACGTGCCCGTAGTTCAGTGCTGCGTATTGCAGAGAGGACGAACGCATGATCAGCAGAGTGACAGAGACCCTAAGCAAAGTTAAGGGATCGTTAGGAAGCAACGAGCGCCATGCCTTGCCTGGCGTGATCGGCGACGATCTTTTGCGGTTTGGGAAGCTGCCACTCTGCTTGTTCATTTGCATCATTGTGACGGCAGTCATGGTGGTAACCACCGCTCACCATACCCGTTTGTTAACTGCGCAGCGCGAACAGATGGTACTGGAACGCGATGCGCTGGATATTGAATGGCGAAATCTGATCCTTGAAGAAAACGCGCTCGGCGATCACAGCCGGGTTGAACGGATCGCAACGGAAAAACTGCAATTACAGCATGTTGATCCTTCGCAGGAAAATATCGTAGTACAAAAATAAGGGAAAACGCGACGCATGAAAGCAGCGGCAAAAACGCTAAAACCAAAACGCCAGGAAGAACAGGCCAACTTTATCAGTTGGCGTTTTGCGTTGCTTTGCGGCTGCATTTTACTGGCGCTGGGTTTCCTGCTGGGACGCGTGGCGTGGCTACAAATCATCGCGCCTGACATGCTGGTACGTCAGGGTGATATGCGTTCTCTGCGCGTGCAGGAAGTTTCTACCTCTCGTGGGATGATCACCGACCGCTCCGGCCGCCCGCTGGCGGTGAGCGTACCGGTGAAGGCGATCTGGGCCGATCCTAAAGAGCTGCATGACGCAGGCGGGATCACCCTTGATAACCGCTGGAAGGCGCTCTCAGACGCGTTGAAAATGCCGCTGGATCAGCTGGCGTCACGCGTTAACGCCAACCCGAAAGGGCGCTTCATCTATCTTGCCCGTCAGGTGAACCCTGACATGGCTGATTACATTAAAAAACTTAAGCTGCCCGGCATTCATCTGCGGGAAGAATCCCGCCGTTATTATCCTTCCGGCGAAGTCACCGCGCACCTGATTGGCTTCACCAACGTGGATAGCCAGGGGATTGAAGGCGTTGAAAAAAGCTTCGACAAGTGGCTTACCGGCCAGCCTGGCGAGCGAATCGTGCGTAAAGACCGCTATGGTCGCGTCATTGAAGATATTTCCTCGACAGACAGCCAGGCCGCGCACAACCTGGCCCTGAGTATTGATGAGCGCTTGCAGGCGCTGGTCTATCGTGAGCTGAACAACGCCGTCGCGTTTAACAAGGCGGAATCGGGCAGTGCCGTGCTGGTGGATGTGGCGACAGGTGAAGTGCTGGCGATGGCCAGTAGTCCCTCATACAACCCGAATAATTTTGCCGGTACAGCAAAAGATGCGATGCGTAACCGCTCCATCACCGATGTGTTTGAACCCGGTTCAACCGTAAAACCTATGGTGGTGATGACGGCTCTACAGCGGGGCATCGTCAACGAAAATACCGTTCTGAATACGATCCCTTATCGAATTAACGGCCACGAAATAAAAGACGTGGCACGTTACAGCGAACTGACCCTGACCGGGGTCTTACAGAAGTCGAGTAACGTCGGTGTGTCAAAACTGGCGTTAGCGATGCCGTCCTCAGCGTTAGTAGATACTTACTCACGTTTTGGGCTGGGAAAGGCGACCAATTTGGGGTTGGTCGGAGAACGCAGTGGCTTATATCCTCAAAAACAACGGTGGTCTGACATAGAGAGGGCCACCTTCTCTTTCGGCTACGGGCTAATGGTAACTCCCTTACAGTTAGCGCGAGTCTACGCAACGATTGGCAGCTATGGCATTTATCGCCCGCTGTCGATCACCAAAGTTGATCCACCGGTACCGGGGGAACGTGTTTTCCCGGAATCTATCGTTCGTACCGTCGTACATATGATGGAAAGCGTCGCGCTGCCCGGTGGTGGTGGCGTGAAGGCCGCGATTAAGGGCTATCGTATCGCCATCAAAACCGGTACAGCGAAAAAAGTGGGGCCGGACGGCCGCTATATCAACAAATACATTGCCTATACCGCAGGCGTAGCGCCTGCAAGCAATCCGCGTTTTGCGCTGGTGGTCGTCATCAACGATCCGCAGGCGGGTAAATACTACGGCGGCGCCGTCTCCGCGCCTGTGTTCGGGGCTATTATGGGCGGCGTGTTGCGCACCATGAACATTGAACCGGATGCGCTGGCGACGGGCGAAAAAAGTGAATTTGTAATTAATCAAGGCGAGGGAACAGGTGGCAGATCGTAATTTGCGCGACCTTCTTGCTCCGTGGGTGCCTATGCTACCTGCGCGAGCACTGCGAGAGATGGTACTGGACAGCCGCGTAGCGGCTTCTGGCGATCTTTTTGTGGCAGTGGTAGGTCATCAGGCGGACGGGCGTCGTTATATCCCGCAGGCGATTGCGCAAGGTGTTGCTGCCATTATTGCTGAGGCCAAAGATGAGGCAACAGACGGTGAGATCCGTGAAATGCACGGCGTGCCGGTCATCTATCTCAGCCAGCTGAATGAGCGTCTCTCCGCGCTGGCAGGACGTTTTTACAACGAACCTTCCGACCAGTTAAAGCTTGTTGGCGTGACAGGAACCAACGGAAAAACCACCACCACTCAGTTGATGGCGCAGTGGGCTCAGCTGCTGGGTGAAACCGGTGCCGTCATGGGCACGGTGGGGAACGGTATTCTGGGCAAAGTAAGCCCGACGGAAAACACTACAGGCTCGGCGGTTGACGTGCAGCGTGTGCTGGCAGGCCTTGCAGAGCAGGGGGCGACCTTCGCGGCGATGGAGGTCTCCTCCCATGGTCTGGTACAACATCGCGTGGCGGCACTGAAATTTGCCGCCTCTGTCTTTACTAACCTGAGCCGCGATCACCTTGATTATCATGGTGATATGGAGCACTACGAAGCGGCGAAATGGCTGCTTTATTCCACTCACCACCACGGGCAGGCGATCATTAACGCCGACGACGAAGTCGGTCGCCGCTGGCTGGAAAAACTGCCAGATGCGGTGGCGGTGTCGATGGAAGATCGCATTAATCCGAACTGTCGTGGCCGCTGGCTGAAGGCAGTCGAAGTGAACTACCACGATAGCGGGGCGACGATCCGCTTTGCTTCCACCTGGGGCGAAGGTGAAATTGAAAGCCGCCTGATGGGGGCTTTCAACGTCAGTAACCTGCTGCTGGCGCTGGCGACGCTGCTGGCGCTGGATTACCCGATGGTGGATCTGCTGAAAACGTCTGAGCGTTTGCAACCGGTCTGTGGCCGCATGGAAGTGTTCAGTGCGCCGGGCAAGCCGACGGTGGTCGTGGATTACGCCCACACGCCGGATGCGCTGGAAAAAGCGCTGGAAGCGGCGCGTCTGCACTGCGCAGGCAAGCTCTGGTGCGTGTTTGGCTGCGGTGGCGATCGCGACAAGGGCAAACGTCCGCTGATGGGCGCCATCGCTGAGCAGTTCGCGGATATTCCCGTGGTGACCGATGACAACCCGCGTACCGAAGAGCCGAGGGCCATTATCAACGACATTCTGGCGGGCATGCTGGATGCGGGTCGTGCGCGCGTGGTCGAAGGCCGTGCGGAGGCCGTGACTAACGCCATTATGCAGGCGCAGGAGAACGATGTGGTTCTGCTGGCCGGTAAAGGTCATGAAGATTATCAGATCGTCGGCAATCGTCGTCTGGATTACTCCGACCGCGTGACGGCAGCGCGTCTGCTGGGAGTGGTGGCATGATTAGCATTACGTTAAGCCAGGCCGCTGCGGTATTGCAGGGGATGCTGCATGGTCAGGATCTGACCATCGAGGCTGTGACCACCGACACCCGTAAGGTGACGGTGGGCTGCCTGTTTGTGGCGCTGAAGGGTGAACGTTTTGACGCCCACGATTTTGCGCAACAGGCTAAAGATAACGGCGCGGGTGCGCTGCTGGTCAACCGTAAGCTCGATATCGATTTGCCGCAGATTGTGGTGAAAGATACGCGCCTGGCGTTTGGTGAGCTGGCGGCATGGGTTCGCCAGCAGGTGCCAACACGCGTCGTGGCGCTGACGGGCTCGTCGGGCAAAACCTCCGTTAAAGAGATGACGGCGGCGATCCTTAGCCAGTGCGGAAACACGCTTTATACGGCGGGCAACCTTAATAATGACATCGGTGTACCGATGACGCTGCTGCGCCTGACCCACGAGCATGAATATGCGGTGATTGAGTTAGGGGCTAACCATCAAGGCGAAATCGCCTGGACCGTGAGCCTGACGCGTCCGGAAGCGGCGCTGGTGAATAACCTGGCGGCGGCACATCTTGAAGGTTTTGGTTCGCTGGCCGGTGTGGCGAAAGCGAAAGGTGAAATTTATACCGGCCTGCCGGATGACGGCATCGCCATTATGAATGCCGATAACAATGACTGGCTGAACTGGCAGAGCATCATTGGTTCACGCAAAACCTGGCGCTTCTCCCCGAATGCGGCAAACAGTGATTTTTCGGCGACCAACATTCATGTGACGTCACACGGCACCGAGTTCACCCTCATGACCCCAACGGGCGACATCGACGTGCTGCTGCCGTTGCCGGGTCGTCATAACATCGCCAATGCGCTTGCTGCGGCAGCGCTCTCAATGGCGGTAGGTGCCTCACATGCTGCGATAAAAACTGGTCTGGCAAATTTAAAAGCCGTGCCGGGGCGTCTGTTCCCGATCCAGCTGGCTGAAAACAAACTCCTGCTGGATGACTCCTACAACGCTAACGTCGGCTCCATGACGGCGGCCGTGCAGGTCTTGTCTGAGATGCCGGGCTATCGCGTGATGGTTGTTGGCGATATGGCCGAGCTGGGTGATGAAAGCGAAGCCTGCCACGTACAGGTTGGCGAAGCGGCGAAAGCTGCCGGGCTTGACCGCGTACTGAGCGCAGGCACGCTGAGCAAGGCCATTTCCGATGCCAGTGAAGTTGGCGAACATTTTGCCGATAAATCTGCACTGATCGAACGCCTGAAGGCATTGATTACAGAAAAACAGATTGTGACTGTTTTAGTTAAAGGTTCACGTAGTGCCGCCATGGAAGAGGTTGTGCACGCATTACAGGAGAACGGGACATGTTAGTTTGGCTGGCCGAACATTTGGTCAAATATTATTCAGGCTTTAACGTCTTTTCCTATCTGACGTTTCGCGCCATCGTCAGCCTGCTGACTGCGCTGTTCATCTCGTTGTGGATGGGCCCGCGCATGATTGCCCGTTTGCAAAAACTCTCTTTCGGCCAGGTTGTACGCAACGATGGTCCGGAATCGCATTTCAGCAAGCGCGGTACGCCGACCATGGGCGGGATCATGATCCTGACCGCGATTGTGGTGTCCGTTCTGCTGTGGGCTTATCCGTCTAACCCCTACGTCTGGTGCGTGCTGACTGTTCTGGTTGGCTACGGGATCATCGGTTTTGTTGATGACTACCGCAAAGTCGTGCGCAAAGACACCAAAGGTTTGATCGCGCGCTGGAAGTATTTCTGGATGTCGGTAATTGCGCTGGGTGTGGCCTTCGCGCTTTACCTGGCAGGAAAAGACACCCCGGCCACCGAGCTGGTGGTGCCGTTCTTCAAAGACGTGATGCCGCAGCTGGGGCTGTTCTACATTCTGCTGGCTTACTTTGTGATCGTCGGCACCGGCAACGCCGTCAATCTGACCGATGGTCTGGACGGCCTGGCCATCATGCCAACCGTGTTTGTCGCGGGCGGTTTCGCGCTAGTGGCGTGGGCGACCGGTAACATGAACTTTGCAAACTACCTGCACATCCCGTACCTGCGACACGCTGGTGAGCTGGTGATCGTCTGTACGGCGATTGTCGGCGCGGGGCTGGGCTTCCTGTGGTTCAACACCTATCCGGCGCAGGTCTTTATGGGCGACGTCGGTTCACTGGCACTGGGCGGCGCGCTGGGCATTATCGCCGTGCTGCTGCGTCAGGAGTTCCTGCTGGTGATTATGGGCGGTGTGTTTGTGGTTGAGACCCTGTCGGTGATTTTGCAGGTCGGTTCCTTCAAGCTGCGCGGCCAGCGCATCTTCCGTATGGCACCGATTCACCACCACTATGAACTGAAAGGCTGGCCGGAGCCGCGCGTCATTGTGCGCTTCTGGATTATTTCGCTGATGCTGGTGCTGATTGGCCTGGCAACGCTGAAGGTACGTTAATCATGGCAGATTACCAGGGCAAAAAAGTCGTTATCATCGGGTTGGGCCTTACCGGCCTCTCCTGCGTGGACTTTTTCCTTGCGCGTGGCGTGACGCCGCGCGTGATGGATACGCGCGTCTCTCCGCCGGGTCTGGACAAGCTGCCGGAGCAGGTTGAACGCCACCTGGGTGGTCTGAATGATGAGTGGCTGCTGGTCGCCGATCTGATTGTTGCCAGCCCGGGCATGGCGCTGGCGCATCCTTCGCTGAGTGCCGCGGCGGATGCAGGCGTTGAGATTGTTGGCGATATCGAACTGTTCTGCCGGGAGGCGCAGGCCCCGATCGTTGCCATTACCGGTTCAAACGGTAAAAGCACCGTCACCACCCTGGTGGGTGAGATGGCGAAAGCGGCGGGCAAAAATGTCGGCGTGGGCGGTAACATTGGTCTGCCCGCGTTGATGCTGCTCGATAAAGGGTGTGAGCTGTTTGTACTTGAGCTTTCCAGCTTCCAGCTGGAAACCACTTCAAGCCTGCATGCGGCGGCAGCGACGATCCTTAATGTCACCGAAGATCATATGGACAGATACCCGTTCGGCTTGCAGCAGTACCGCGCGGCCAAGCTGCGTGTCTATGAAAATGCCAAAGTCTGCGTGGTGAATGCCGATGATGCACTCACCATGCCGGTGCGTGGCGCAGACGATCGCTGCATTAGCTTCGGTATTAACATGGGTGACTATCACCTTAACCGCCAGCAGGGCGAAACCTGGCTGCGGGTGAAAGGTGAGAAGGTGCTGAACGTGAAAGAGATGATGCTCTCCGGCCAGCATAACTACACCAACGCGCTGGCGGCGCTGGCGCTAGCGGATGCCGTTGGCCTGCCGCGATCTTCAAGCCTGAAGGCGCTGACCACCTTTACCGGCCTGGCTCACCGTTTTCAGCTGGCGCTGGAGCACAAAGGCGTACGCTGGATTAACGATTCCAAAGCAACCAATGTGGGTAGCACCGAGGCGGCATTGAACGGTCTGCACGTTGAAGGCACACTGCATCTGCTGCTGGGCGGCGACGGTAAATCAGCCGATTTCTCCTCGCTGAAGCAGTACCTCAACGGTGACAACGTGCGCCTTTATTGCTTTGGCCGCGATGGCAGCGAGCTTGCGGCGTTGCGTCCTGAGGTCGCCGAACAAACCGAGACCATGGAACAGGCGATGCGCCTTATCGCCCCCCGCGTGAAGCCCGGCGATATGGTGCTGCTCTCGCCAGCCTGTGCCAGCCTCGATCAATTTAAGAATTTCGAACAGCGGGGCGATGTCTTTACCCGCCTGGCGAAGGAGTTAGGCTGATGCGTTTATCTCTCCCTCGCCTGAAAATGCCGCGTCTGCCAGGGTTTGGTATCCTGGTATGGCTGTTTACGGCGCTGAAAGGCTGGGTGATGGCTTCACGGGATAAAGATTCCGACAGCCTGATTATGTACGACCGCACGCTGTTCTGGCTCACGCTGGGGCTGGCTGCGACCGGCTTTATTATGGTCACCTCGGCGTCGATGCCTGTCGGACAGCGTCTGGCAAACGATCCGTTCCTGTTTGCCAAGCGTGACGGATTGTACATCATTCTCGCATTCTGCCTGGCGATGATCACCTTACGCCTGCCGATGTCGTTCTGGCAGCGGCACAGTACGGCCATGCTTATCGCCTCAATCATCATGCTGTTGATCGTTCTGGTCGTCGGGAGCTCCGTTAACGGGGCATCACGCTGGATCGCCTTTGGTCCGCTGCGTATTCAGCCTGCAGAGTTCACCAAGCTTTCGTTGTTCTGCTACCTGGCAAACTACCTGGTGCGTAAAGTCGACGAAGTTCGTAACAACCTGCGCGGCTTCTTAAAACCGATGGGCGTGATTCTGGTGCTTGCGATCCTGCTGCTGGCGCAGCCCGACCTCGGTACGGTAGTCGTACTGTTTGTCACTACGCTGGCGATGCTGTTCCTGGCGGGAGCAAAACTGTGGCAGTTCATTGCCATCATCGGGATGGGGATTTCGGCGGTGGTGCTGCTGATCCTCGCCGAACCATACCGTATCCGCCGTGTGACCTCGTTCTGGAACCCATGGGAAGATCCGTTCGGCAGCGGTTATCAGCTGACACAGTCGCTGATGGCGTTTGGCCGCGGCGAAGTCTGGGGCCAAGGCCTGGGCAACTCGGTGCAAAAACTGGAGTATTTACCGGAGGCGCATACCGACTTTATCTTCTCCATTATTGGGGAAGAACTGGGTTATATCGGTGTGGTATTGGCGCTATTAATGGTATTCTTCGTCGCTTTCCGCGCCATGTCGATTGGCCGTAAAGCGCTGGAGATCGATCACCGCTTCTCCGGTTTCCTGGCCTGCTCAATTGGTATCTGGTTTAGCTTCCAGGCACTGGTAAACGTTGGGGCCGCAGCGGGTATGCTGCCGACCAAAGGTCTGACGTTGCCGTTGATCAGTTATGGTGGTTCGAGTCTGTTGATCATGTCGACGGCCATCATGTTTTTGTTACGCATAGATTATGAAACGCGTCTGGAGAAAGCTCAGGCGTTTACACGAGGTTCACGATGAATCAACCGAAGCGGTTAATGGTGATGGCAGGCGGTACCGGCGGACACGTGTTCCCGGGGCTGGCGGTTGCGCACCATTTAATGGAACAGGGCTGGCAGGTACGCTGGCTGGGAACCGCAGACCGCATGGAAGCCGACCTTGTACCTAAACACGGTATCGAGATCGACTTTATTCGTATTTCTGGCCTTCGTGGCAAAGGGATCAAGGCGCTGCTGCTGGCGCCGGTGCGCATTTTCAATGCCTGGCGTCAGGCGCGCGACATTATGAAGCGCTTTAAGCCTGACGTCGTTCTGGGCATGGGCGGCTACGTTTCCGGTCCGGGAGGACTGGCGGCGTGGTCACTGGGCATCCCTGTTGTTCTGCATGAGCAGAACGGTATTGCCGGGTTGACCAACAAATGGCTGGCAAAAATCGCCACCAAAGTTATGCAGGCCTTCCCCGGGGCATTCCCGAAAGCGGATGTCGTAGGGAACCCGGTGCGTGTGGACGTGCTGGCGCTGCCGCTGCCAGATACGCGTCTGGCGGGTCGCGAAGGGCCGGTGCGCGTGCTGGTTGTCGGCGGTTCACAGGGCGCACGTATTTTAAACCAGACGATGCCACAGGTTGCGGCAAAACTGGGTGATGCGGTGACCATCTGGCACCAGAGCGGGAAGGGCGCTCAGCAGAGCGTTGAGCAGGCTTACGCGCAGGAAGGTCAGCCGCAGCATAAAGTGACTGAATTTATTGATGATATGGCCGCAGCCTATGCCTGGGCCGATGTCGTGGTCTGTCGCTCGGGCGCGCTGACGGTGAGCGAAATCGCCGCCGCCGGTTTGCCGGCGCTGTTTGTGCCGTTCCAGCACAAAGACCGACAGCAGTACTGGAATGCGCTGCCGCTTGAGAAAGCGGGTGCCGCGATGATTTTTGAGCAGCCACAATTTACCGCTGATGCGGTCGCCACTACCCTGGCGGGCTGGAACCGGGATGTATTACTGGAGATGGCGCAACGCGCACGCGCGACCGCTATCCCGGATGCAACGGAACGGGTGGCAAAAGAAGTGAGCCTGGCAGCCCAGGCATAATTCTCGCAGCGCGTGTTGCGCTGCACGATTTTTTTGAAGTAGTCGATGGCGTTTAGAGAATGAATACACAACAACTGGCAAAACTGCGTTCTATCGTGCCCGAGATGCGTCGCGTCCGGCACATTCACTTTGTCGGCATCGGTGGTGCTGGCATGGGCGGTATTGCCGAAGTGTTAGCTAACGAAGGCTATCAGATCAGCGGGTCTGACCTGGCGCCAAACCCTGTTACGCAGCAGCTGGCGTCGCTGGGGGCGACTATCTATTTCAATCATCGCCCGGAAAACGTGAGCGATGCGAGCGTGGTTGTAGTGTCCAGCGCGATCTCCGCGGATAACCCGGAAATCGTTGCGGCGCATGAGGCGCGCATTCCGGTGATCCGTCGCGCGGAAATGCTGGCTGAACTGATGCGTTTCCGTCACGGCATTGCGGTGGCCGGTACGCACGGTAAAACCACAACAACAGCGATGGTCTCCAGCATTTATGCGGAAGCGGGTCTCGACCCAACGTTCGTTAACGGTGGTCTGGTGAAAGCCGCTGGCGTGCATGCGCGTCTGGGCCACAGCCGTTATCTGATTGCGGAAGCGGATGAGAGCGACGCGTCGTTCCTGCATCTACAGCCAATGGTGGCTATCGTCACCAATATCGAAGCTGACCATATGGATACCTACCAGGGCGACTTCGAGAACTTAAAGCAGACCTTTATTAACTTCCTGCACAACCTGCCGTTCTATGGCCGTGCGGTGATGTGCGTGGACGACCCAGTGATCCGCGAGCTGCTGCCGCGCGTCGGGCGTCAAATTACCACCTACGGCTTCAGCGAAGACGCTGATGTACGCGTGGAAGATTATAAGCAGATTGGTGCGCAGGGACATTTCACCCTGGCACGCCAGGATAAAGAGCTCCTGCATGTCACCCTGAACGCGCCGGGACGTCACAATGCCCTGAATGCTGCGGCGGCGGTGGCTGTTGCAACGGAAGAAGGCATTGATGATGAGGCGATCCTGCGCGCGCTGGAAAGCTTCCAGGGAACGGGCCGTCGCTTCGACTTCCTGGGTGAGTTCCCACTGGAGCCAGTAAACGGTAAGCCAGGTTCTGCGATGCTGGTCGATGACTACGGTCACCATCCGACGGAGGTGGACGCAACCATCAAAGCGGCACGCGCGGGTTGGCCGGAAAAGAATCTGGTCATGATCTTCCAGCCGCACCGTTACACACGTACCCGCGATCTGTATGACGATTTTGCCAACGTCCTTTCGCAGGTCGATACCCTGCTGATGCTGGATGTTTATGCCGCGGGCGAAGCGCCGATTCCGGGCGCGGACAGTCGGTCTTTATGTCGTACCATCCGCGGACGCGGTAAAGTGGACCCTATCCTGGTCCCCGACCCGGCGCAGGTAGCTGAAATGCTTGCCCCGGTCCTGACGGGTAACGATCTGATCCTGATTCAGGGTGCGGGAAATATCGGCAAAATCGCCCGTACCTTAGCTGAAATCAAACTGAAGCCGCAAACTCAGGAGGACGAGCGTCATGGCTGATAAGATTGCTGTCCTGTTTGGCGGCACTTCCGCCGAACGCGAGGTTTCTCTGAATTCGGGCGCTGCCGTGCTGGCGGGCCTGCGTGAAGGTGGCGTGGACGCGCATCCGGTTGATCCGAAAGAGGTGGACGTTACGCAGCTGAAAGCGATGGGCTTCGATAAAGCCTTTATCGCGTTGCATGGCCGCGGCGGTGAAGACGGCACGTTGCAGGGGCTGCTGGAGCTGATCGGTATGCCGTACACCGGCAGTGGCGTGATGGCATCCGCTATCTCCATGGATAAACTGCGCAGCAAACTGCTGTGGCAGGGGGCGGGTCTGCCCGTTGCGCCATGGGTTGCACTGACGCGCCGTGAATTTGAATTGGGCTTGTCGGACAGCGTTAATACACGCATTGCGGCACTGGGCTTACCGGTTATTGTGAAGCCTAGCCGTGAAGGGTCGAGCGTGGGAATGTCCAAAGTTGATAAAGCTGTAGATTTGGCTGACGCTTTAGCTCTGGCATTTCAACATGATGAAGAAGTTCTGATTGAAAAATGGCTTAGCGGGCCGGAATTTACCGTCGCGATGCTTGGTGAAGAAATTTTACCGTCAATTCGCATCCAACCCGCCGGAGTCTTCTATGATTATGAGGCGAAGTATCTCTCTGATGAGACGCAATATTTCTGCCCAGCTGGCCTTGAAGCACAACGTGAAGCGGAATTACAGTCTCTGGTGCTTAAAGCCTGGAATGTTTTGGGATGCCGAGGCTGGGGACGAATTGATGTGATGCTTGACGGTGATGGGCAATTTTATCTGCTGGAAGCAAACACGTCTCCGGGTATGACCAGCCATAGCCTTGTGCCGATGGCGGCGCGTCAGGCGGGAATGAGCTTCTCGCAATTAGTCGTACGTATTCTGGACCAGGCGGGCTGATATGTCTCAGGCTGCGTTGAACACGCGCAACCGCGATGACGAAGAAGAATATTCTTCTTCGCGCCGGAGTAATGGAACGCGTCTTGCAGGGATTATCTTCCTGCTCGGGGTGCTGTGCACCGTGTTTATCAGCGGCTGGATGGTGCTGGGCTGGATGGAAGACGCACAGCGGTTGCCGCTGTCGAAGCTGGTAGTGACCGGAGAGCGTCACTACACGCGTAACGATGACATTCGCCAGTCAATTCTGGCGCTGGGGTCGCCTGGCACCTTTATGACGCAGGACGTCAACATTATCCAGAGTCAGATTGAACGTCTGCCGTGGATAAAACAGGCGAGTGTCAGAAAGCAATGGCCTGATGAATTGAAGATTCATCTGGTTGAATATGTGCCGATTGCGCGTTGGAATGATCAGCATATGGTTGACGTAGACGGAAATTCGTTCAGCGTCCCGAGCGATCGTGTCAACAAGCAGAATTTACCGATGTTGTATGGCCCGGAAGGCAGCGAAAACGAAGTATTGCAGGGTTTTCGTGAGATGGGGCAGGTGCTGGCTAAGGATCGCTTTACGTTAAAAGATGCTGCGATGACGGCGCGCCGTTCCTGGCAGCTGACCTTAACGAATGGCATTAAGCTCAATCTTGGCCGCGGCGACACAATGAAACGTCTGGCGCGTTTTGTAGAACTTTACCCGGTTTTACAGCAGCAGGCGCAGACGGATGGCAAACGGATAAGCTACGTTGATTTGCGCTATGACTCAGGCGCAGCAGTCGGTTGGGAGCCGGCTCCGGTCGAGGAACCTAATCAGCAACAAAATCAGGCACAGGTACAGGCAGAACAACAATGATCAAGTCGACGGACAGAAAATTGGTAGTAGGACTGGAGATTGGCACCGCGAAGGTTGCCGCTTTGGTAGGGGAAGTTCTGCCCGACGGTATGGTCAATATCATTGGCGTGGGCAGCTGCCCTTCCCGTGGTATGGATAAAGGTGGGGTAAACGACCTTGAGTCGGTGGTGAAATGCGTTCAGCGCGCCATCGACCAGGCTGAATTGATGGCAGATTGCCAGATTTCCTCTGTCTATCTGGCTCTTTCTGGTAAGCACATCAGTTGCCAGAATGAAATCGGTATGGTGCCGATTTCTGAAGAAGAAGTGACGCAGGAAGACGTTGAGAACGTTGTCCACACGGCGAAATCCGTGCGTGTTCGCGACGAGCACCGTGTGCTGCATGTGATCCCGCAAGAATACGCGATCGACTACCAGGAAGGTATCAAGAATCCGGTCGGTCTGTCGGGCGTACGTATGCAGGCAAAAGTGCACCTGATCACATGTCACAACGATATGGCGAAGAACATTGTAAAAGCCGTTGAACGTTGTGGCCTGAAAGTTGACCAACTAATTTTCGCCGGACTTGC
>NZ_JABMCU010000047.1:0-23898 GCF_013179605.1 Enterobacter sp. CM29
GCGGGTGCGCGATCAGCTACTGGAAATTGGCAGTCAGCAGCTGGCCTTTACCCATCAGGAAGCGAAACAGTTCTTTGACTGCCGTCTGACTTCTCCGATTGAGGCGTCGGAAAGCAGCCGCCTGTGTGATGACGTTGCAGGCTGGGCCACGGCGCTTCAGCTGATTGCCCTTTCCGCGCGGCAAAACAATAGCCCAACGCACCAGTCCGCGCGCCGCCTGGCGGGCATCAACGCCAGCCACCTGTCGGATTATCTGGTGGATGAGGTACTCAACAGCGTAGACCTCACTACCCGCCATTTCCTGCTGAAAAGCTCCCTGCTACGTTCGATGAACGATGCGCTGATTGTGCGCGTCACCGGTATTGAAAACGGGCAGCTTCAGCTCGAAGAGATTGAACGTCAGGGTTTGTTCCTGACGCGAATGGACGATCCCGGCGAATGGTTTAGCTACCATCCGCTGTTTGGCAGCTTCCTGCGCCAGCGTTGCCAGTGGGAGATGGCCGCAGAGCTGCCAGAAATTCACCGCGCCGCCGCCGAAAGCTGGATGGCGCAAGGTTTCCCGAGCGAGGCTATCCACCATGCGCTGGCCGCCGGAGATGCCGGTATGCTGCGCGATATTCTGCTCAACCACGCGTGGGGACTGTTCAACCACAGCGAACTGACGCTGCTGGAAGAGTCGTTAAAAGCGCTGCCGTGGGAGAGCCTGCTGGAGAATCCGCGTCTGGTGCTGCTCCAGGCCTGGCTGATGCAGAGCCAGCATCGCTACAGCGAAGTGAACACCCTGCTGGCGCGCGCCGAGCAGGAGATGGAAAGCGAGATGGATGCCACCCTGCACGGCGAATTTAACGCCCTGCGTGCGCAGGTGGCGATTAACGACGGCGACCCGGAAGAAGCCGAACGGCTGGCGATGGTCGCGCTGGATGAGCTGCCGCTGGCGAATTTCTACAGCCGTATTGTGGCCACCTCGGTACACGGCGAAGTGCTGCACTGTAAGGGCGACCTCACGCGTTCGCTTTCGCTCATGCAGCAAACCGAACAGATGGCCCGCCGCCACGATGTCTGGCATTACGCCCTCTGGAGCCTGATCCAGCAAAGCGAGATTTTATTTGCTCAGGGGTTCCTGCAGGCCGCCTGGGAAAACCAGGAGAAAGCGTTCCAGCTGATCCGTGAACAGCATCTGGAACAGCTGCCGATGCACGAGTTCCTGTTGCGTATTCGCGCTCAGCTGCTCTGGGCATGGTCGCGTCTGGATGAAGCAGAAAGCTGCGCTCGCCAGGGCCTGAATGTGCTTTCGAGCTTCCAGCCGCAGCAGCAACTCCAGTGCCTGGCCCTGCTGGTGCAGTGCTCGCTGGCGCGAGGCGACCTGGATAATGCCCGCAACCACCTTAACCGCCTGGAAAACCTGCTTGGCAACGGACAGTACCATAGCGACTGGGTCTCCAACGCCGATAAGGTCCGGGTGATTTACTGGCAGATGACCGGCGATAAAAAGTCCGCCGCCAACTGGCTGCGTCACACGCCTAAACCGGAATTTGCCAATAACCACTTCCTGCAAAGCCAGTGGCGCAATATTGCCCGCGTGCAGATCCTGCTGGGTGACTTTGAGCCTGCCGAGATTGTGCTGGAAGAGTTAAACGAAAACGCCCGCAGCCTGCGCCTGATGAGCGATTTAAACCGCAACCTGCTGCTGTTAAACCAGCTTTACTGGCAGGCGGGACGTAAAAACGATGCCCAGCGCGTGCTGCTGGAGGCGCTACAGCTGGCGAACCGCACCGGGTTTATCAGCCACTTTGTGATTGAGGGTGAAGTGATGGCCCAGCAGTTGCGCCAGCTGATTCAGCTCAACACGCTGCCGGAACTCGATCAGCATCGCGCCCAGCGCATTCTGCGCGAGATCAACCAGCACCATCGCCACAAGTTTGCGCACTTCGATGAGAACTTTGTTGAACGTCTGCTGAACCATCCGGAAGTGCCGGAGCTTATCCGCACCAGCCCGCTCACACAGCGTGAATGGCAGGTGCTGGGGCTGATCTATTCAGGCTACAGCAACGAGCAGATAGCCGGTGAGCTGGCGGTGGCGGCAACCACCATCAAAACGCACATTCGCAATCTGTATCAGAAGCTGGGCGTGGCGCACCGTCAGGACGCGGTGCAGCATGCGCAGCAGTTGTTGAAGATGATGGGGTACGGAGTTTAGTTTTGTGCGGCCTGATGCCCTCACCCCGGCCCTCTCCCACAGGGAGAGGGAGAACAATTTGTAGGTCGGGTAAGCGCAGCGCCACCCGACACAACCGCTAGCACAACTCCAGCTGCAAATTGTTATCCTTAATCACCTGCAACACGCCCGCCGGCGGCATCTCGTCGGTGTAGACCGCATTCACCATGCTAATGCTGCCCATGTTGACCATCGCATTGCGGCCAAACTTCGAGTGATCCACCACCAGCATCACGTGGCGCGAGTTCTCAATAATCGCGCGCTTGGTGCGCACCTCGTGGTAATCAAACTCCAGCAGCGAGCCGTCGGTGTCGATGCCGCTGATCCCCAGAATGCCGAAGTCGAGGCGGAACTGAGAGATAAAATCGAGCGTCGCTTCGCCGATAATGCCCCCGTCGCGGCTGCGCAGTTCGCCGCCCGCGAGGATGATGCGAAAATCGTCTTTCTGCATCAACGTGTTAGCCACGTTCAGGTTGTTGGTCACCACGCGGAGGTTCTCGTGATTCAGCAGCGCATGGGCGACCGCTTCCGGCGTGGTGCCGATATCAATAAACAGCGTCGCGCCGTTCGGGATCTGGCTCGCCACTTTACGGGCGATACGCTCTTTCTCTGCCGTTTGCGTCGCCTTACGATCATGCCATGAGGTGTTCACCGAGCTGGACGGCAGCGCCGCGCCGCCGTGATGGCGCAGAATACGGTTCTGATCGGCCAGGTCGTTGAGGTCACGACGGATGGTTTGCGGGCTGACGGCAAACTGCTCCACCAGCTCTTCAGTACTGACGTATCCCTGTTTTTTTACCAGTTCGATAATGGCGTCATGACGTTGTGTTTGTTTCATGAAATATCCCTGGGAATTATGTTCGTTTTCGCGCATGGAGCGTATCGGCCAGCGCCATCGCCAGCCCGACCGCCAGGCCGGTAACGTGCGCACCATTGGCGATAGACATACCAAACAGATCAAACCATCCGGCAATAAGCCATATTAACGCAAAGGTTATTAATCCACGTTGTAAATAGATGCCGCTTTCCGGGTCGCGCTCGCCTCTGAGCCAGGCGTAACCCATCAGGGCGTACACCACGCCGGATAACCCGCCAAACCACGGACCGCTGAATTTATGCTGCACATAGCCGCTTAACAGGGCGCTGATAAGGGTGATCACAATCAGCTTGCCGCTGCCGAGCCGCTTCTCCACCGCCCCGCCGAGATACCACCACCACAGCAGGTTAAAGAGGATATGCATCACCGAGAAGTGCATCAGCGCATGCGTGAAGTAGCGCCAGACGTCAAATTGCAGAGAGGGATCGTACGGCCATGCGAGGGCAATCATCACGCTCTGGTCGCCCACCACGCTCATAATAATGAAGACGATGATGCAGGCTGCCATCAAAAGCAGCGTAAACGGTCCTGCGCGCTCGCGGAGGGTGGCGAGAAACGGAAAACGTTGATAGTGCAGGCCACTGTCGGTCTGGCCGGATTGCCAGCTTGCTGCCAGATAACGCGGGTCGCCCGGGTTTTCCAGGAAACGCGCCAGCTCGGCGTTCACGCGCCCAGCCTGGCTTTCGTCTGCCAGCCAGACATCCGTCTGTGTATGCTGCTGAATAGTCAGGATAATGCCCTGCGTCGCCATATAGTCGACAAACGCCTGGGCGACGCGCGGGTTGCTAAAAGAGGTGATCATCAACATGGGCAGCGGTCGCTTATTTCCACACAAAAGGGGACAGTATAGCGGGATCAGCGCTCAAACGCGTATTCAACTTCTGCCGGGAAATGACGATGCCATGCATCGAAGCCGCCATCGACGCTGTATACCGCGTCGTAACCCTGCTGGAGCAGATACTGCGCCGCGCCTTTACTGCTGTTGCCGTGATAGCACATCACCATCACCGGCGTGTCGAAGTCGTTATCGCGCATAAACGCGCCCAGCGTGTCGTTGGTGAGATGGAACGCGCCCGGCGTGTGGCCCATCGCAAAGCTCTGCGGATCGCGGATATCCACCAGCACCGCGGTTTTCTGGTGCATCTTCTGATGGGCTTCTTCTACGTTAATACATTCAAACTGATCCATGGTGTTCTCATCTTATATTCAGGCGTGGTGCGGTTTTCCCCTCACCCTACCCTCTCCCGGAGGGAGAGGGAAACGGATCACCCTCTCCCCGTGGGAGAGGGCTGGGGTGAGGGCATCAGACCGCACCATTTTACCCCGTAGTGTACGTCCTGGCGGCGGGTAAACGCCATTATGTTATCCATATCACTCTAAATTGTTTTTTTGATGTTACCAAAAGCGCGTTCCTTTGCTATTATGAGCGATATCGAACATTTTTGAGCTTTAACGAAAGTGCATGAGGGTGTTATGGAAACCAAAGATCTGATTGTGATAGGCGGGGGCATCAACGGTGCCGGTATTGCGGTTGATGCCGCAGGACGCGGTTTATCCGTGCTGATGCTGGAAGCTAACGATCTCGCCTGCGCGACGTCGTCCGCCAGCTCCAAGCTGATCCACGGAGGCCTGCGCTACCTGGAACACTACGAATTCCGCCTGGTCAGCGAAGCGCTGGCCGAACGCGAAGTGCTGCTGAAAATGGCTCCGCATCTGGCGATCCCGATGCGCTTCCGCCTGCCTCACCGCCCGCACCTGCGTCCGGCGTGGATGATCCGCATTGGCCTGTTCATGTACGATCATCTGGGTAAACGCACCAGCCTGCCGGGTTCGACCGGTTTGCGTTTTGGCTCAGAATCGGTCCTTAAGCCTGAAATCGTGCGCGGTTTCGAATATTCTGACTGCTGGGTGGACGATGCGCGTCTGGTACTGGCTAACGCGCAGATGGTCGAGAAGAAAGGCGGCGAGGTGAAAACCCGTACCCGCGCGACCGCCGCGCGCCGCGAAAACGGCCTGTGGATTGTGGAAGCGGAAGACGTAGATACCGGTGAGAAGTTTAGCTGGAAAGCGCGCGGCCTGGTGAATGCCACCGGCCCGTGGGTAAAACAGTTCTTCGATGACGGTATGCACCTGCCTTCTCCGTACGGCATCCGCCTGATCAAGGGCAGCCACATTGTGGTGCCGCGCGTGCATACCCAGAAGCAGGCTTATATCCTGCAAAACGAAGACAAGCGCATCGTGTTTGTGATCCCGTGGATGGACGAGTTCTCCATCATCGGCACCACTGACGTGGAGTACAAGGGCGATCCGAAAAACGTTGAGATTGAAGAGAGCGAAGTCAACTACCTGCTGAAAGTGTACAACGCACACTTTAAGAAACAGCTGGCGCGCGATGACGTGGTCTGGACCTACTCCGGCGTGCGTCCGCTGTGTGATGACGAGTCTGACTCACCGCAGGCCATCACTCGTGACTATACGCTTGATATTCATGACGTGGACGGTCAGGCGCCGCTGCTGTCGGTGTTTGGCGGTAAGCTCACCACCTACCGTAAACTGGCGGAGCATGCGCTGGAGAAACTGGCGCCGTATTACAAAGGCATCGGCCCGGCGTGGACGAAAGGCGCCGTGCTGCCTGGCGGCGATATCGGCAATAACCGCGACGATTACGCCGCGAAGCTGCGTCGCCGCTTCCCGTTCATTACCGAAGGAATGGCGCGCCACTACGCCCGCACCTACGGCAGCAATACCGAACTGTTCCTCGGCGACGCGAAAGAGATTGCCGATCTGGGCGAGCATTTTGGCCATGAGCTGTACGAAGCGGAACTGCGCTACCTGGTGGAACACGAATGGGTGCGCCGTCTGGACGATGCCATCTGGCGTCGTACTAAAGAAGGGATGTGGCTGAATGCCGAGCAGCAGTCTCGCGTGGCGCAATGGTTGCAACAGCATGCGGGAAAGCGTGAATTGTCGCTGGCGTCCTGAGGGTGACAAAAAATGCCCGGTGGCGCTGCGCTTACCGGGCCTACAGGATCGAGTAGGCCGGGTAAGGCGGAGCCGCCACCCGGCTTTGTTTTACAACCTCACCGGATCAATATGCCAGATATTCTCGGCATACTCTTTGATGGTCCTGTCTGACGAGAAGTATCCCATGTTGGCGATGTTATGCATCGCGGCGCTGGTCCACTTCTCCTGCTGACGGTACAGTTCGTCCACCTTATCCTGACAATCCACGTAGCTGCGGTAATCCGCCAGCACCTGATAGTGATCGCCAAAGTTAATCAGCGAGTCCACCAGGTCACGATAGCGCCCAGGCTCCTCAGGGTTAAACACCCCGGTGGCGATTTGCGTCAGCACCTGGCGTAACTCTTCATCCTCTTCATAATACTCACGCGGCGAGTAGCCCTGCTTGCGAAGCGCCTCTACCTCTTCCGCCGTATTCCCGAAGATAAAGATATTCTCCGCGCCCACATGCTCCAGCATTTCGACATTTGCGCCGTCCAGCGTGCCGATGGTCAGCGCGCCGTTCAGGGCAAACTTCATGTTGCTGGTGCCGGATGCTTCCGTCCCCGCCGTGGAAATCTGCTCTGAGAGATCCGCCGCCGGAATAATCAGCTGCGCCAGGCTTACGCTGTAGTTCGGGATAAACACCACTTTCAGCTTGTCACCAATGTCCGGATCCTGGTTCACTACCTTCGCCACATCGTTGATAAGATGAATGATGTGCTTCGCCATGTAGTACGCGGAGGCCGCCTTACCGGCAAAGATTTTCACGCGCGGCACCCACTCCGCCGTCGGGTCAGCCTTAATGCGGTTGTAGTGAGTGATGACGTGCAGGACGTTCATCAGCTGACGCTTGTACTCGTGGATACGTTTGATCTGCACGTCGAACAGCGCTTTCGGGTTCGCCACCACGTTGAGATGCATCGCCAGCCAGACTGACAGCCGTTTCTTGTTCAGCAGCTTGGCTTCCCGCACGGCTTTGTTCACCGTCGGAAAATCAATGTGCTGCTCAAGCTCGCTCAGCTGGCTCAAATCGGTGCGCCAGGTGCGGCCGATATTTTCGTCCAGCACGTCAGACAGCGGCTGGTTCGCCAGCGCCAGCCAGCGGCGCGGGGTGACGCCGTTGGTCACGTTGCAGAAACGCGTCGGGAAGATCTTCGCAAAGTCCGCAAACAGGGATTGCACCATCAGGTTCGAATGCAGCTCTGAAACCCCGTTGACCTTATGGCTGATCACCACCGCCAGCCAGGCCATGCGTACGCGGCGACCATTGGATTCATCAATGATCGAGGCGCGGCTCAGCAGGCCGGTATCGTTCGGGTACTGCTCCTGCAAGGTCTTGAGGAAGTAGTCGTTGATCTCGAAGATGATTTGCAGGTGACGCGGCAGAATTTTGCCGAGCATATCCACCGGCCACGTCTCCAGCGCTTCACTCATCAGCGTATGGTTGGTGTACGAGAACACCTGGCAGGTCACTTCAAACGCGTCATCCCAGCTGAACTTATGCTCGTCAATCAGCAGGCGCATCAGCTCAGGGATCGACAGCACCGGATGGGTATCGTTGAGGTGAATCGCCGTTTTCTCCGCCAGATTCGCATAGGTTTTGTGCAGCTGATAGTGACGGCTAAGGATATCCTGAATCGTTGCCGAGACGAGGAAATACTCCTGACGCAGGCGCAGCTCGCGGCCCGAGTAGGTCGAGTCATCCGGATACAGGACGCGGGACACGTTCTCAGAGTGGTTTTTATCTTCCACCGCCGCGAAGTAGTCACCCTGATTGAATTTACCGAGGTTGATCTCGCTACTGGCCTGCGCGTTCCACAGGCGCAGCGTGTTGGTCGCATCGGTGTCGTAGCCGGGGATAATCTGGTCATAGGCCACGGCGAGGATCTCTTCGGTTTCCACCCAGCGGGATTTTTTCCCTTCCTGCTGAATACGCCCGCCAAAACGCACCTTGTAGCGCGTGTTGTGGCGCTTGAACTCCCACGGGTTACCGTACTCCAGCCAGTAGTCCGGCGACTCTTTCTGACGCCCATCAACGATGTTCTGCTTGAACATGCCGTAGTCGTAGCGAATACCGTACCCGCGTCCCGGCAGCGCCAGCGTCGCCAGTGAATCGAGGAAGCAGGCGGCAAGACGCCCGAGACCACCGTTACCCAGCCCCGGGTCGTTCTCTTCGTCAATCAGCTCTTCTAAGTCCAGCCCCATCTCTTCCAGTGCGTTTTTGACGTCGTCATAAATCCCGAGCGATAACAGCGCATTGGAGAGGGTGCGACCAATCAAAAACTCCATCGACAGGTAATACACCTGTCGCGTCTCCTGCGAGAGCTGGGCGCGGTTGGAGCGCAGCCAGCGTTCGACCATACGGTCACGCACCGCAAACAGCGTGGCGTTCAGCCACTCATGTTTGTTGGCAATAACGGGATCTTTCCCAATAGTAAACATCAGCTTATAGGCGATGGAGTGTTTCAACGCCTCAACGCTGAGCGTGGGGGAAGAGTAGCTAAATGGAGCATTCATATCAGTAACTTCGCCTCGTTACATCAAGCGTTGATAAAGGTCGCGGTAGGACTGCGCCGCAACGTGCCAGCCAAAGTCCATGGACATCGCCTGACGTTGTACGTAACGCCACAGGGATGGACGGGACCACAAGACGAAAGCACGCCGGATCGCCCGAAGTAGCGACCAGGCATTACTGTCCTCGAAAACAAACCCGCTGGCGATACCATCCGCCAGGTTTTCCAGGGAGCTGTCAGACACCGTATCCGCCAGCCCGCCCGTGCGGCGTACCAGCGGCAGCGTGCCGTATTTCAGACCATAGAGCTGCGTCAGGCCGCAGGGCTCGAAACGGCTCGGCACCAGAATCACGTCTGCGCCGCCCATGATGCGGTGCGAGAACGCTTCGTGATAGCCAATCTGCACGCCCACCTGCCCCGGATGTTCCGCCGCGGCCGCGAGGAAACCTTCCTGCAATACCGGGTCGCCCGCGCCGAGCAGCGCCAGCTGCCCACCCTGCTCCAGTAATCCCGGCAGCGCTTCCAGCACCAGATCCAGCCCTTTCTGGCTGGTCAGGCGGCTGACCACCGCAAACAGCGGTACCTTGTCGTTGACCTTCAGCCCCATCGCAATCTGTAGCTGACGCTTGTTTTCCGCTTTGTCCTCCACGGAGTCGCGACCATAGCGCGCTGCCAGCAGGAGGTCCGTTTCCGGATTCCAGATCTGTTCATCCACGCCGTTCAGAATTCCCGACAGACGACCTTCACGGTGGCGCTGTTGCAGTAGCCCTTCCATACCGTAACCGAACTCCGGCTGGGTAATTTCCCGCGCGTAGGTTGGGCTGACCGCCGTGATGTGGTCGGCGTAGTACAGACCGGCCTTCAGGAACGAAATCTGTCCGTTAAACTCCAGTCCGTGCATGTTAAAGAACGACCATGGCAGATCGATGTCATTCATATGATGCGCGTAATACATGCCCTGATACGCCAGGTTGTGCACCGTAAACACCGATTTCGCCGGATGCCCTTTCGCCGCCAGATACGCAGGAGCCAGCCCCGCATGCCAGTCGTGCGCGTGCACCACGTCCGGACGCCAGAACGGATCCAGCCCGACGGCCATCTCCGCCCCCACCCAGCCGAGCAGGGCAAAGCGCAGCACGTTATCGGTATAGGCGTACAGGTTGGTATCGTGATACGGGCTGCCGGGTCGGTCGTATAAATGCGGCGCATCGATCAGGTAAATCCCTACGCCATTGTAATGTCCAAACAGCAGGGTGATACGTCCCGCGAAGGTCTCGCGGCGGGTAACAACCTTCGCATCGGGAATACCACGCCGGATATCCGGAAAAGCGGGTAACAACACGCGGGTATCCACCCCTCCGGCAATTTGCGCCGCCGGTAATGCACCAAGAACATCCGCCAGTCCGCCCGTTTTTAACAACGGGAACATCTCAGAACATACGTGTAAAACCTGCATCATCGCTCCTGTTTGATTTGCAGCTTCCGCAACATTTCCCGTGTTACTAACACGATCCCCTCTTCCGATCGGTAGAAACGACGTGCATCTTCTTCCGCGTTTTCCCCAATCACCATCCCTTCGGGAATGACGCAGGCACGGTCGATAACGCAGCGACGCAGACGACATGAGCGCCCTACCCAGACATCCGGCAGCAGGACTGCCGAATCGATATTACAGAATGAGTTTATACGCACGCGCGGGAACAGCACGGACTGCACCACCACCGAACCGGAGATAATGCACCCGCCAGAGACCAGCGAGTTCAGCGTCATACCGTGGCTGCCGGAGCGATCCTGGACGAACTTCGCCGGCGGCAGCGATTCCATATGGGTGCGAATCGGCCAGTTCTGGTCGTACATATCCAGTTCAGGCGTCACAGATGCCAAATCGAGGTTGGCTTTCCAGTACGCTTCCAGCGTGCCGACGTCGCGCCAGTAAGGTTCCGCATTCGGATCGGACTGCACGCAGGACAACGGGAAAGGATGTGCATACGCCATGCCAGCTTTGGTAATTTTCGGGATGATGTCTTTACCGAAGTCGTGGCTGGAGTTTTCGTCTTTGTCGTCTTCTTCCAGCAGCTCATAAAGATAATCGGCATCAAAGACATAGATCCCCATGCTGGCGAGCGATTTGGTGTCGTCTCCCGGCATGGTTGGCGGATTCGCCGGTTTTTCGACAAAGTCGATAATCTTGTCGTCGCCATCTACATGCATCACGCCAAACGCGGTTGCTTCTGCAACAGGCACCGGCAGACACGCCACGGTGCAGCGCGCACCTTTTTCGACGTGGTCGATCAGCATGTGGGAGTAATCTTGCTTGTAGATGTGGTCCCCGGCGAGGATAACGATGTATTCCGCGTTGTAGCGGCGAATGATGTCGAGGTTCTGGGTCACGGCATCCGCCGTGCCGCGGTACCAGTTCTCCCCGTGAACGCGCTGCTGCGCCGGGAGCAGATCGACAAACTCGTTCATCTCTTCGCTGAAGAATGACCAGCCGCGCTGAATGTGCTGCACCAGCGTGTGCGACTGATACTGGGTAATGACGCCAATACGGCGAATGCCTGAGTTCAGGCAGTTGGAGAGTGCAAAATCGATAATACGGAACTTACCACCAAAGTGAACGGCCGGTTTGGCGCGCTTGATGGTCAAATCTTTCAGACGGGTACCACGCCCGCCCGCGAGGATCAGGGCAACTGTTTTTAATGGTAGCTGGCGCGCCAACATTAACGGATCGTTCTTCTCTAATCTAACCATGACTAACTCCTTTTTTATCATCTTTGGAATACGCACACTCCGTGCGCAGGCCCGTGCCAGACAGCCATAACAACCGGATTATCCGCTCCGGCAAAGGGAGGAATGGCTCGCCATTCCCCGTCAGGTAAAACAATCTCTGCGACGTCATCCGTCGCGTTCAGCGTCACCAGCCACGCATCCGAAAGCAGGATTTGCAGACAGGGTATGCCGTGTTGCCACTCTTGCGCGCTTAACGGTTGCGCGTCTTTATTCAGCCAGCGAACGTTGCCGTCGCCCTCTTCCCACCAGCAGTCGGCGGTGAGCGCGGGGATGTGCTGGCGAAGATGGATCAGCGCCGCGGTGAAATGGGTCAACCCGCTGTTCGCTTCTTCCCAGTTGAGCCAGGTCAGGGTGTTGTCCTGGCAATAGGCGTTGTTGTTGCCGTGCTGGCTGTGACCGTGCTCATCGCCCGCCAGCAGCATCGGCGTGCCCTGCGACAACAAAAGCGTCGTCAGCAGCGCATGAACGCTGGCGCGTCGCCGCTCGATCACATCCAGACTTCCGCCTAACCCTTCTATACCATGGTTAAAGCTATGGTTGTTGTTAGTCCCATCGCGATTCTCTTCGCCGTTTGCCTCATTGTGTTTCTGATTGAAACAAACGCAGTCGCGCAGCGTAAAACCGTCGTGCGCCGTCACCAGATTAATGGTGGCCGACGGACGTTTGCCGTCACGCTTAAAGAGATCGCTGGAGCCGGCAAAGCGACCGGCAAACTCCCCCAGCGACAGATCGCGCGTCAGCCAGAAGCGGCGGACGGCATCGCGGAAGTGGTCGTTCCACTCGGCAAACAGCGGCGGGAAGTTCCCCACCTGATAACCGCCCTCGCCGATGTCCCAGGGCTCCGCAATCAGCTTCACCTTTGAAAGCACCGGACAGTTTTTGATGGCCTCAAACAGCGGCGCCTGCTGGCTGAACGCCGGGGTGCGCCCCATTACCGGCGCCAGGTCGAAACGAAAACCGTCCACGTGGAACGTCTCAACCCAGTATTTCAGGCACGCGTACGCGTAATGCGTAACGGCCGGATGACTGAGGTTGAGGGTGTTACCGCACCCGGTCCAGTTCTCGTAATCGCCGTCGTCCCTGATCCAATAATAGCTACGGTTATCGATTCCGCGCTGTGAGAGCGTCGGGCCATCAAGATCGCTTTCTGCACTGTGGTTCAACACCACGTCCAGAATGACCTCGATACCCGCCGCGTGAAGCGCCTTCACCGCATCGCGAAACTCATCCCGCGCCTTCTCCGGATGCACCGCGTAGCGCGGGTCGAGGGCGAACATCGCCAGCGGGTTGTAGCCCCAGTAGTTGCTTAACCCAAGACGCTGCAGCCGCGGCTCGCTGGCAAAATGCGCCACGGGCAACAGCTCCAGGGCGGTGATCCCTAAGTGCTTCAGGTACGCGACCATCGTCGGATACCCAAGCGCTTTGTAGGTACCGCGCATCTCTTTGGGGATTGACGGATGCAGATACGTCAGCCCTTTGACGTGGGCTTCATAAATAACGGTGTTGCCCCACGGCGTGCGCGGCGGGGCATCGTCTTCCCAGTCGTAGAGATCGTGTACCACCACGCTTTTGGGCGCGACGGGTGCGCTGTCGCGGTGGTCTGGTTCGCCGTAGCCAACGTGGAACAGCGGGTCGTCTTTAAACTCGCCGTCCACGCGGTGCGCACATGGGTCAATCAGCAGCTTCGCCGGGTTAAACCAGTGCCCCTGAGAGGGCTCCCAGGGGCCGTGTACGCGAAAACCGTAGTGCACCCCCGGCCGTCCTCCGGGCAGGTAGCCATGCCAGGTATCCCCCGTGCGCGCCGGTAAATCGTAACGGTGTTCGTTACCTTCCCCGTCAAACACACAGAGTTCCACCCGCTCAGCATGGGCAGAAAAGAGCGTAAAGTTCACCCCCTTTCCGTCAAAACTCGCCCCGAGCGGTTCGGGTTTACCTGCCGAGAGCTGCGTCATTCTCCCTCCCGCACCAGCCAGATTGTGCTCAGCGGCGGCAGCGTCAGGCCAAGGGAGTTCGGACGACCGTGGCTTTCGATGGCGTCGCTCTGTACCAGGCCACCGTTACCGGCGTTGCTGCCGTGGTAGTGCATGGAGTCGGTGTTAAGGATTTCGCGCCATTTGCCCGGCTGGTTTATGCCGAAGCGGTAGTGTTCGCGCGGTATCGGCGTGAAGTTGCTGGCGACGATGATCTCGTTACCGGCTTTATCACGTCGTACAAAGACAAACACCGAGCGCTCGTGGTCGTCCACCACCAGCCACTCAAAGCCGTACGGATCGAAGTCCAGCTCGTGCAGCGCTTTGTGGTGGCGATAGGTCAGGTTCAGGTCGCGGACCAGACGCTGCACGCCGTGGTGCCAGTTGTCCGCGCCTTCCAGCAGATGCCAGTCAAGGCTGGTGTCGTGGTTCCATTCGCGCCCTTGCGCAAATTCGTTGCCCATAAACAGCAGCTTTTTGCCCGGGAAGGCGAACATCCAGCCGTAATAGGCGCGCAGGTTGGCAAACTTCTGCCACGCGTCCCCCGGCATGCGGTCGAGAACGGATTTCTTGCCGTGTACCACTTCATCGTGCGACAGCGGCAGCATGAAGTTTTCGGTGTAGTTGTAGAGCAGCCCGAAGGTGAGCTTATCGTGGTGATACTGACGATAAACCGGGTCAAGCTTCATGTAGTCGAGCGTGTCGTGCATCCAGCCGAGGTTCCACTTGTACCAGAAGCCCAGGCCGCCCATTGCCGGTGGACGGGAAACGCCCGGGAAGTCGGTTGACTCTTCCGCCATGGTCACGGCGCCTTCCACCTGCTCGCCGATGATGCGGTTGGTGTTGCGCAGAAACTCAATCGCTTCGAGGTTTTCACGCCCGCCATACTCGTTTGGGATCCACTCACCCTCTTTGCGGCTGTAGTCGCGGTAGATCATCGACGCCACTGCATCGACGCGCAGGGCATCAATGCCGAAACGTTCGATCCAGTACAGCGCGTTCCCGACCAGGTAGTTTGACACTTCACGGCGACCGTAGTTGTAGATCAGCGTGTTCCAGTCCTGGTGATAGCCTTCGCGCGGATCGCTGTGCTCGTACAGCTTCGTACCGTCAAACTCTGCCAGCGCAAAATCATCCGACGGGAAGTGGCCCGGCACCCAGTCGAGGATCACGTTCAGTCCGGCGGCGTGCGCGGCATCAATGAAATAGCGGAAGTCATCGCGCGTGCCGAAGCGGCGCGTAGGCGCATATAGCCCGGTCGGCTGATAGCCCCAGCTACCGTCGAACGGGTGTTCGTTGATTGGCAGCAGCTCCAGATGGGTAAAGCCCATCCATTTGGCGTACGGCACCAGCTGGTCCGCCAGCTCGCGATAGCTCAGCCAGAAGTTGTTATCGGTGTGGCGACGCCAGGAGCCGAGATGCACTTCATAGACGGAGATCGGCGCATCAAAGCGGTTGGCCTGCTTGCGCTCCTCGCTCTGGACAACCTTCTCCGGCAGGCCGCAAATCAGCGAGGCGGTATTCGGGCGCAGTTCGGCCTCAAAGGCGTACGGGTCGGATTTAATACGCAGCTTGCCGTTGGCATCGATCATCTCGAATTTGTAGAGCTGACCGTTGTGCGCGCCGGGGATAAACAGCTCCCAGATGCCGGTTTCCCGGCGCAGGCGCATGGGGTGACGACGACCGTCCCAGTAGTTGAACTGCCCGACGACGGAGACGCGCTGGGCGTTTGGCGCCCATACGGCAAAGCGCGTGCCGGTGATACCGTCCATGGTATCCGCATGGGCACCCAGCGTTTCGTAGGGGCGTAAATGGGTCCCTTCGGACAGCAGCCAGGCGTCCATCTCTTTTAAGAGCGGGCCGAAGCTATAGGGATCGTCAATCAGGTTTTGCTGACCGTGCCAGATAACGGCAAGCTGATAACGAAAAGGATTTTTACGGCGGGGCATGACGCCCGAGAAGAAGCCACGCGAGTCGAGGCATTCCAGATTACCCACCTTGCGGCCGGTTTTGGGTTCGATAACCCACACTTCTGTTGCATCCGGTAACAGCGCCCGAACTTCCAGTCCGGCCTCTGTACGGTGCATCCCTAGCACAGAAAAGGGGTCGGCAAAGTGACCCGCAATAAGCGCATTAATCACGTCTCTCGAAATACGATCGGACATGGTATTCATCCTGTTTTTTTATGTCGCCCTTTTTACGCGCTCCGGGACGACTTTTAATGTGACCTAAACGGTGCAGTTAATCCTCTCTGCTCCGCCCTACCCTCAGGTGAGAAATAAATCTTCCTTAAAGCATAGCCAACGTCGTGGGCCCTCCTGATAAAAAATAAGACATCTGCGTTTTACTCCATGTAGTACGCAAAAAAAGGGGGTGACATTCACCCCCGGTGTTTAACAAATTATTACGCCAGCTGGCGCAGCATGCGGCGCAGCGGCTCGGCGGCACCCCAAAGAAGCTGGTCGCCAACGGTGAACGCGGAGAGGTACTCCGGTCCCATGTTCAGCTTGCGCAGGCGGCCAACCGGGGTGGTCAGCGTGCCGGTAACGGCTGCCGGGGTCAGTTCGCGCATGGTGATATCGCGATCGTTTGGCACCACTTTCGCCCACGGGTTGTGCGCGGCCAGCAGCTCTTCCACGGTCGGAATAGACACATCTTTTTTCAGTTTAATGGTGAAAGCCTGGCTGTGGCAGCGCAACGCGCCGATACGCACGCACAGACCGTCAACCGGAATGGTGTTCGCGGTGGCGAGGATTTTGTTGGTCTCAGCCTGGCCCTTCCACTCTTCGCGGGTCTGGCCGTTATCCAGCTGTTTGTCGATCCACGGGATCAGGCCGCCGGCCAGCGGTACGCCAAAGTTATCCACCGGCAATTCGCCGCTGCGGGTGAGCTGAGTGACTTTACGCTCGATATCGAGGATCGCGGACGCCGGGTTTGCCAGCTCGGTCGCGACGCTCTGGTGCAGCTGGCCCATCTGGGTCAGCAGCTCGCGCATATGACGCGCGCCGCCGCCGGACGCCGCCTGGTAGGTCGCTACGGAGACCCACTCCACCAGATCCTGTGCGAACAGGCCGCCGAGGGACATCAGCATCAGGCTGACGGTGCAGTTACCGCCAACAAACGTTTTCACGCCGTTGTTCAGGCCGTCGGTAATGACATCCTGGTTAACCGGGTCGAGAATGATGATGGCATCGTCTTTCATACGCAGCGAAGAGGCCGCGTCAATCCAGTAGCCCTGCCAGCCGCTTTCACGCAGCTTCGGATAAATTTCGTTGGTATAATCGCCGCCCTGGCAGGTCACAATAATGTCGAGTGCCTTCAGCGCTTCCAGATCGTAAGCATCCTGCAACGTGCCTGTGGTACCACCAAAGGACGGTGCAGCCTGGCCGAGCTGGGAAGTGGAGAAGAAGACCGGGCGGATGGCGTCGAAATCGCGCTCTTCAACCATGCGTTGCATGAGTACAGAGCCGACCATACCGCGCCAGCCGATAAAACCAACGTTTTTCATAGCATTTTTTTCCTGCAAGGGGTGTGTGCTGATTGTGCAAGCCAGTATTGAACTGGGATATGCTTCACATTACAAAATGCTGCCAAAGTCGCAAGCGAAATTAATCGATGATTGCCCGGCAATCAGAAAAAGTGCTAATCATCGCAATGACCACAATAAGTATCAGGGATAATTTAAGATGAGTGAAATCATTTCCGCAGCGGTTTTATTGATCCTGATTATGGATCCGCTCGGTAATCTGCCGATCTTCATGTCGGTGCTGAAGCACACCGAGCCGAAGCGCCGTCGGGCGATCATGATCCGCGAGCTGCTCATCGCCCTGCTGGTGATGTTTATCTTCCTGTTCGCCGGTGAAAAAATCCTCGCTTTCCTGAACTTACGTGCCGAAACGGTCTCCATTTCCGGCGGGATCATTTTGTTCCTGATTGCCATAAAGATGATTTTCCCGAGCGCGGAAGGCAGCAGCAGCGGCCTGCCTGCGGGTGAAGAACCGTTTATCGTGCCGCTGGCGATTCCGCTGGTCGCCGGGCCAACGATTCTGGCAACGCTGATGCTGCTGTCGCATCAGTATCCGAATCAGATGAGCCACCTGGTCATTGCCCTGCTGATCGCCTGGGGCGGGACATTTATTATCCTGTTGCAGTCGTCGCTTTTCCTGCGCCTGCTGGGTGAGAAAGGGGTGAACGCCCTTGAGCGCCTGATGGGGCTGATTCTGGTGATGATGGCGACGCAGATGTTCCTGGATGGGATCCGGGCATGGATGAAAGGGTGAAGATGTAAAAAAGCCGGGTGTCGCTTACGCTTACCCGGCCTACGGGACCTGATTTTTTTGTAGGTCGGGTAAGGCGAAGCCGCCACCCGACAAAATACGGTCTCGTTAGCTCAGCAGCGTAAACGCAATCATCCCGACAACCGCACCCGTCGTGCCGAGGATGGTTTCCATCAGCGTCCAGGTTTTGAGGGTTTGCGCTTCGGTTGCGCCGGTAAATTTACCGAACAGCCAGAAGCCTGCGTCGTTCACGTGAGAAACCACAATCGAACCGCCCGCGATACAGATAGAGAGCGCCGCCATCTGCGCGCCGGAGTAGTTCAGCTGTTCAATCACCGGCATCACCAGCCCCACCGCGGTTAAGCACGCCACGGTCGCGGAGCCCTGAATGATACGCACCGCCGCGGCCAGCACGAAGCAGGTGACCGCAATCGGCAGGCCCATTCCGGTCAGCGCTTCGCCCAGTGCCGGACCCACGCCGGAATCCACCAGCACCTGCTTGAACACGCCGCCCGCCCCGATCACCAGCAGAATAATCCCCGCCGGTTGTAGCGCGGCACCGCATATCTCCATCACGCGATCTTTTGGCATGCCCTGACGCATCGCCAGCCCGTAAATCGCGACCAGACACGCCACCAGGATCGCAGTGAACGGATGGCCAATAAATTCGAACCATTCGTAAGCGGTTGACCCCACCGGCACAAAGCGGGCAGCGATGGTTTTCAGGCCCACCAGCACCAGCGGCAGCAGGATCAGCGACAGACTGAAGCCGAAGGACGGCATTTTGCCCTCGCCCAGGTGCGGCTCGGAGATGTCATCCGGAATGTGCAGCTCAACGTAACGGCTAATGAAGTTGCCCCACAGCGGACCGGCGATAATCATCCCCGGGATCGCCGCACACAGGCCAATCAGGATCATCCAGCCAAAGTCAGCATGCATCTGGGAAGCCAGCAGCATCGGCGCAGGCCCCGGCAGCAGAAACGCCGCTGCCGCCGCCACGCCCGCAAACAGCGGAATGACCAGCTTCACGAGGTTGGTACCGGTATGGCGTGCCATGGAGAACGCCACGCTAATCAGCAGCACCACCGCCACTTCAAAGAACAGCGGCAGCGCGCAAATCAGACCAGCCAGACCAATCGCGTAGTGCGCACGGCTGTGTCCGAAGGATTTCAGCATCTTGACGGCAATCTGATCGACCGCGCCCGTCTCGTGCAAAATCTTGCCAAACATCGCGCCGAGCGCGACTACGATGGCCAGGAAGCCGAGCGTGCCGCCCATCCCTTTTTCCATCGTCGCCGCAATTTTGTCGAGCGGCATTCCGGAAAAGAGACCGGCACCAATAGAAACCACCATCAAAGCAACGAAGGCGTGCATACGTGCCTTCATCACTAAAAACAGCAGCAGCAATACGGAACCCACTGCTGTCAAAACTAGCGTTAATGTACTCAAAACTTACTGCCTTTTATTAATAACCTCGATGGTGCTGGCAACAACACCTTCCAGCGGCTGATCGATATCAACCACTAAGACATCCTGTTCGTCAGCCCCAGGCTCCTGCAACGCTTCGAACTGCGTTACCAGCATCTGGGTTTTGAAGAAGTGGCCTTTACGCGCCTTCAGGCGACTTTCAATTACCCCGAAATCGCCTTTCAGGTAGATGAAAGAGAGGTTCGGGTTGCCATCGCGCAGCAGGTCGCGATAGGTTTTTTTCAGCGCGGAACAGACTATCAGGGAGACTTTATTGGTGCGCTGCATCGCGAACGCGGCATCATTCAGCGCCTGCAACCAGGGCTTGCGGTCGTCGTCATTCAGCGGCTCGCCGGAAGCCATTTTCATGATGTTGCTGCGCGGATGGAGGAAGTCACCATCAAGAAACGCAGCCTGGAGTTGATGCGCCACTTCGCTCGCCACGGCAGATTTACCGCTACCGGACACGCCCATCAGGACGTAAACGTGGTGATCGTGATTAGTCGTGCTCAAAGGGTGTCCCTCAGTCAATTGTTACGGGTAACAGTTATCGGTAACATTGTCCTGCCGGGGCATAAGAGAAGCAATATCCAAACGTGCGCGAAGTGAATAAGTGTGAGCTACTTCAAATTTGTCGGATTAAATAGATCCACCCGGTGACAAGGTGAAACCTAAATCTAACATTTTAGGGGTAACTGCCTCACCACGAATGCGCGCCAGCAGGCGTTCTGCACCAATGCGGCCCATGCGTTCACGCGGGGTCAGGACGCTTGCCAGACGCGGCTCCATCACCTGGCCAATGTCGTGGCCGTGGAAGCCGGCAATCGCCATATCATCCGGGATTTTTAAACCCAGACGCTGACACTCAAACGCGGCGCCGACCGCAAGGTCATCGTTGGTACAGAAAATACCGTCCAGTTGCGGATACTCGCGTCGCGCCTGACGCATCAGCTCAATACCCGACGTATAAGAGGAAGATTGCTCCACCATCACGCTGTACGGGGTTAAACCGGCGTCGAGCATCGCCTGCTCGTATCCCTTCTGTTTGATGATAGTACGTTCATCCAGACGCGCACCCAGATAGGCCACATGGCGATGACCGCGGGCGATGATCGCCGCCGTCATCTGACGCGCCGCTTCAAAGTTATCGAACCCCACGGCGATGTCGAGGCACGGCGACTGGCTGTCCATCAGCTCCACCACCGGAATGCCTGCCACTTCAATCATTTTCAGCGTGCGCGGGGTGTGAGTACGTTCCGTTAAAATCAGGCCGTCAATGTTCCAGGAAAGCATCGATTCAAGACGTTCCTCTTCCAGTTCCGGCTTGTACCCATAGTGGGCGAGCATGGTCTGATAACCAAAGGCATCGGTCACGCTTTCGATGCCACGCAGCACTTCAGCGAAAACCTGGTTGGTTAAGGAAGGAAGCAGGACGCCCACCGCACGGCTGGTCGCATTAGAGAGAATATCGGGCGCGCGGTTGGGGATATAACCCAGTTCATCAAGGGCGGCGGCAATCTTGCCACGCAACGCCACGGAAACCTGCTCCGGGTTACGTAAAAAACGGCTGACCGTCATTTTGGTCACACCGACGCGATCGGCGACATCCTGAAGTACGGGGCGTTTCTTTTTCATCGTCCTGAGAAATCTTGAAGTGAGAGATTTGCTCAGTTTATCACGGACAAAGCTCAACCTTCCCCGTTTAAAGGGAAGGTTGAGAAATTATTTAGACCGGCGGCAGATCAAACAGCAGAATTTCACTTTCGCTGTCGGCATGCACGGAGAGCGCCTGCTCATCCCAGACTGCCAGGCCATCGGCGGTGGTGGCTTTGGTGCCGTTGATGGACACCTCGCCTTTCACCACCTGGATCCACACGCGGCGGTTGGCGGCGATCTGGTGCACAGACTGTTCATCTTTCGCCAGCGCCCAGCGGTACAGCTCCATATCCTGATGCACTTTCAGGGAACCTTCACGCGCATCCGGGGAGAGCACCAGCTGTTTACCCTGTTTCGCATCGAAGCGGCGCTGTTCGTAGCGTGGCGTGATGCCGGTCTCTTCTGGAATGATCCAGATTTGATACAGATGCAGTTTTTCCGTTTTGCTCGGGTTGTACTCAGAGTGACGCACCCCGGTCCCCGCGCTCATAATCTGGAACTCGCCCGCCGGAACCTGCTCTTTATTGCCCATGCTGTCCTGGTGCTCAACCGCCCCTTCCAGCACATAGGTCAGGATTTCCATGTCCTTGTGCGGGTGGGTACCGAAGCCCTGGCCTGCATCAATCACGTCGTCGTTAATGACGCGCAGCGCGGAGAAGCCCATGAAGTTCGGGTCGTAGTAATCGGCAAACGAGAATGAATGCCATGAGTCCAGCCAGCCATGATTCGCGTGACCACGTTCGTTTGCTTTGCGTAAGTAGATCATTGTTTTCACCCTCAGTTCGTTTCGATGGAGTAAGTGTGGACGCAAACGCTCAGGGATCATAGAGGGTGAAAATTGACTCCTCTGTTCAAAAATTTAGAACAAGCACAAAGGAGCCATTTTTGCTTATCTGGCGAGGGTTACCGTGGCAGGGGAAGCCTGTTCGAAGGCCCGTTCAAGGATTTCCAGGTTCGTCAGAACGTCAGATTCCTTGACGTAATTCGGCGTGCCGCTGGAGAGGGTTTCATACAGCGCATCGTAGACGCGTCCATAATCGCCCGTTTCCGGCTTCAGCTCTTCCCTGACCGTCAGGCCCTCGTCGTTCACGTACTCCAGCACGCCCACGGAATCATCTGCCGCAAAGCCCGGTTCGCCCGGCATGATGTTGGCCTTCAGGCTGGTCTCCTGCTGGTCAATACCGTACTTGATAAAGGAGCCTTTCTTGCCGTGAACGATAAATTTCGGGTAGTCGATTTTCACCAGATGACTGGTTTTGACGATGGCTTTCAGGTCGCCGTAGAACAGCTGTGCTTCGAAGGTATCGTCCGGATTGGCCTTATTGCGCAGGCTGCGGATGTCGTACGCCACGTGGTCCGGGCGGCCAAACAGGGAGATGATCTGGTCCATGGTGTGTACGCCCAGACCGTAGAACGAACCGTCCTGCGGCAGGCCGGGTTTGGTTTCTGCCACAGGGCGGTAGTAATCGAAGTGGCTTTCGATTTCAACGATCTCGCCGAGCTTGCCGCTTTCGATTGCCTTTTTTGCCGTCAGGAAGCAGCTGTCAAAGCGACGGTTCTGGTACGGCGTGACGGTCAGGCCTTTGCTTTTCGCCAGCGCAAAGAGTTCCTTCGCTTCGGCGATGGTCGGGGTGAACGGTTTTTCCACCAGCACGTTTTTACCCGCTTCCAGCGCGCGTTTCGCGTAGTCAAAGTGGCTGTCGGCGTGGGTACAGACCACCACCAGCTTCACCTGCGGATCATTTAACACTTCATCAAGATCGCTGGTGAAATGAATATGGGAATACTGCGGAGACTGCTCTTCTGGCTTCGCGCGGCGGCGATAGATATGGGCCACGTGCCAGGTCTCTTTTCGGTTAAGAACATACGGAAGGTGGTAACGCGTGGTGCTTTTGCCAAATCCAATAAATGCACAATGTAGTGTCATGGCTCAGTCCTTTTGGAAGGTTACTGAGTCTAACCATAACAAAAAAAAAGCCAGCGAGAAGCTGGCTAAAGTAATACTGGAAGCAATGTGAGCAATGTCGTGCTTTCAGGTTCCCGTAGGAGGTCTTCCTGAATGCAGAGCAATAATAATCATTCTCATTCGCACTTGTCCAACACTTTTTGCAAAAAATAGCGATTGACTCAACTTTTAAAGTCACTGATGTTGGAAGGGACTTTTAACTGACTGAGGAACAAGGAATGAGTGAGATAGTGATACGCCACGCTGAACCGAAAGATTACGACGCCATTCGTCAGATCCACGCCCAGCCGGAGGTGTACCACAACACGCTACAGGTTCCTCATCCCTCAGAGCAGATGTGGCATGACCGGCTAACCGATCAGCCCGGTATCAAGCAGCTTGTCGCCTGTATTGATGATACCGTCGCCGGGCATCTGTGCATTGCCGTAGCCCAGCGTCCGCGCCGCAGCCATGTTGCCGATTTTGGAATTTGTGTGGGTGCGCAGTGGCAAAACCGGGGCATCGCCAGCGCGCTGATACGCACCATGATTGATATGTGCGATAACTGGCTGCGCGTCGACCGCATCGAGTTAACGGTGTTTGTCGATAATGAACCGGCAATCGCGGTGTACAAAAAGCACGGGTTTGAGATTGAAGGCACCGGCAGGCGCTACGCCCTGCGCAACGGCGAGTACGTGGATGCGTATTATATGGCGCGTATGAAGTAACCCCTCACCCCGACCCTCTCCCCGAAGGGGCGAGGGAGAAAAGACCGCACCGTGCAATCCCCTCTCCCCTATGGGGAGAGGGTTAGGGTGAGGGGAGCCCTCAATACCCCGCCGTTAAATCATCCACCGACCGTGGGTCCGACGCGCCAAACAGGGCACCGTCCGGCCCGACCATAATGCTCTGGGTGCTGCCCATCGCCTCCTTCACCGCCACCTTCTGCCCGCGCTGCTCAAGCAGCTTGAGGGTATCCGGGCTAAAGCCCTTCTCCACGCGCAACTCGTCCGGCAGCCACTGGTGATGGAAACGCGGCGCATTGGTCGCTTCGGCGACGTTCATCCCAAAGTCGATGCTGTTCACTACCATTTGCAACACGGTGGTGATAATGCGGCTCCCGCCCGGGCTGCCGGTCACCAGCCAGGTTTTGCCGTCTTTCACCACGATGGTGGGCGACATGGA
>NZ_JABMCU010000048.1:0-23841 GCF_013179605.1 Enterobacter sp. CM29
CAGCGCGAGCGGCTTGCCTGGATTATCGCGCACCAGAGTAACAAAGGTCATCCATTGTGTTAATGGCTGACCATCGACTTTAACGATCCTGTCACCCGCTTGTAAACCTGCTTTACTCGCTGCCGAATTAGACTGTACTTCGGCTAACACCGGCTCGATCTGCGCGCTGCGCGGGCGAATCCCCAGTGTAGCGACTGGATCCTCTTTGTCTGGCTCAAAGCGCCAGTGGCGTAAATCCAGCACTTTTTCCTGCCGCTGGTCGGAACCAAAAGGCGATACGCTGACGGTTGTCTGCTCATCACCGATTTTCGCAACCAGTTGTAACCTCACGGCATCCCAATCAGGGGTTTCGATACCATCAATCGCTTTAAGTTCCATTCCCGGTGTAATTTGCGCCGTTGCCGCAATGGAACCCGTGGTGATTTCACCCACAACCGGGCGTACGCCAGGCACGCCGATAATAAACACCAGCCAGTAGGCGAAGATAGCGAAGATGAAATTGGCTACCGGTCCGGCAGCGATGATGGCAGCACGTTGGCCAACAGTTTTATTGTTGAACGCGCTATGTCGAAGTTCCGGGGCGACAGGCTCAACGCGTTCGTCGAGCATTTTGACATAGCCGCCCAGGGGAATCAGAGCAATGACAAACTCGGTGCCATGCTTATCGGTGCGCTTCCAGAGCGATTTGCCAAAGCCAATCGAGAATCGCTCTACCCGCACACCACAGCGCCGGGCAACCCAGAAATGGCCAAATTCATGCACGGTAATCAGTACACCCAATGCAACAATGAACGCCGCCAGATTCCAGAGAATGCTCAGCATAAAACCTTCCGTTATATCGTCCCAAACACCAGTAAAAGCAGGCAAGCAAATACGGGAACAGCCGCGGTAAGGCTGTCAATGCGATCCAGTATTCCGCCATGTCCTGGAATCAGGTGACCACTGTCCTTAATCCCTGCTTCACGCTTAAACATGCTCTCGGTTAAATCACCCAGTACCGATGCCAGCGCCGCGAAAATCGAACATACCAGCAGCGTGGAGGGGGCAACCTCAAGATTCGCCCAGACGCCATAGCCCCAGGAGATAATCGCTGCCGTAAACAGGCCGCCGATGAAGCCTTGCCAGGTTTTGCCCGGAGAAACCTTTGGCGCCAGTTTATGTTTGCCAAACAGTTTACCAAACATATAGGCTCCGGAGTCAGCCCCCCAGACGAGAATCATCACATAAAGCAGCCATATTGCGCCGCTGTAGTGATTTTCGTCATAGTGCCAGGCGCGCAGCGCAACCATACCCCAGAAGAACGGAACAATCGTGAGCAGACCAAAAATAAGGCGCAACACTTTAGAGTTACGCCAGATCGCCGCAGAGCCCGGGTAGAAAAGCACTAAAACAAGCGCAGCAATCCACCAGGCCAGCGATATCCATAAGGATCCGGCAACCAGCGGCTGGTGAACATCGTGATGATATTCAGGCAAGGTATACAGCATCAGGGCCAGTAAAAAACCACAGAGTACCGCCAGCCATACCCGCTGAGTGCGCGAGGTAAAGCCGCTAAGCTGCCCCCATTCCCACGCGGCGAGCATACACACCACCAGCGTAACAATAGCGAATCCCACCGGAGGCAGTAAAAACAGCGCTGCGATAACGACGGGTATTAATACAAAAGCGGAAATCAGGCGATACTTCAGCAAAAGCTACCCCCATCAGGCGTTATCGCCACCAGGCTCGGTGCCGCCGAAACGACGCTCTCGATTGGCAAAGGCATGCAGCGCACCTTCAAAGTCTTGTTCATCAAAATCTGGCCAAAGAACATCCGTAAAGTAAAGTTCAGCGTAGGCAATTTGCCACAGCAAAAAGTTACTTATGCGATGCTCCCCCCCTGTCCTTATAACCAAATCCACGGGAGCCAGTTCATTCATGCAGATTTGCTGACTCAGCGCCTCTTCATCAATCTGGTCGGGTCTTAACAGCCCTTCCTGAACCTGCTCAGCCAAATGCCGAACCCCCTGGATAATATCCCAGCGTCCGCCGTAATTCGCCGCGATATTGAGCGTCAGGCCGGTATTATTTTCCGTCAGCGCTTCAGCTTTGCGAATCCGTTCCTGCAAACGTGAGTTAAAACGACTGGTTTCGCCAATAATACGCAAGCGGACGTTGTGGCGGTGCAGGCTTTTTACTTCACTATCGAGCGCCCACACAAACAGTTCCATCAACGCAGTCACTTCTTGCGCAGGTCGATTCCAGTTTTCACTGCTAAAAGCATAGAGCGTTAACGCATCAATGCCGTTATTGGCGGCAAAAGAAACGGCGCGGCGAACAGATTTCGCCCCGGCTTTATGCCCAAAGGCTCGTATCTTCCCTTGTCTTTTCGCCCAGCGGCCATTGCCATCCATGATGATTGCAACATGGCGACAGCCATGTGCTGGCAAGTTTTCGCTTATTGGTTGATTCGCAGACAACATAACGCGTTTTTAGTCCCTGAAAGGATTTAACGGTACACAGGAATACTGAAGCCTATACATAAAAAAGCCGTGTCATACCACGGCTTACCTGACCACTTAAAGCCAAATACCTGCGATCAGGTGGCGCAGACTATATCACTGAAGCCCAACGCTAACAAATAGCACGACGACTAGTGCTTGCTTTATCACCAGCTTGCGAGACGTGTCACCTGTTTACGCGCAACAATACGTGCCTGT
Organism: Enterobacter sp. CM29; assembly: GCF_013179605.1. NCBI lineage: Bacteria > Pseudomonadati > Pseudomonadota > Gammaproteobacteria > Enterobacterales > Enterobacteriaceae > Enterobacter > Enterobacter sp. CM29. The sequence goes on from NZ_JABMCU010000048.1 coordinate 2,700, forward strand.
TTATCCACGGCCAGCACCTCTTCCACACTCTGCGGCTCACGCAAATCCATCATCTCCAGCACGGATAAATTCAACGCGGCGATATCAGTAAAGCGGATCTGCTGATTCAGGAATGCTTCAACGGTCACTTCATTGGCTGCATTAAGCGCCGTTGTCGCCGCCTGCCCCTGATCGAAGGCCGTCATCGCCAGTTTCAGGCAGGGATAACGGTCGTAATCAGGCTCGCTAAACGTCAGTGAACTCAGCTTGCAAAAATCGAGAGGCTTAACGCCCGATTTTACGCGGTTTGGCCACGCCATCGTATGAGCAATAGGCGTACGCATATCCGGCTCGCCCAACTGGGCCAGCACGCTGCCGTCCTGATAGCGCACCATAGAGTGAATCACCGACTGCGGGTGGATCAGCACTTCCATCTGTTTCGCCGACGCATTGAACAGCCAGCGAGCTTCAATGTATTCCAGACCTTTATTCATCATGGTGGCCGAATCGACGGAGATCTTACGCCCCATTGACCAATTCGGATGACGACACGCCTGATCCGGCGTCATTGCGCTCAATTCAGACAGTGGCGTTTCACGGAACGGGCCACCAGACCCGGTAAGCAGAATCGACACAACGCCATTCTGCTCCAGGTCAGCGTACCCCAGGTTTTGTTGAAAAGGTTGGGGTAAACTCTGAAAAATCGCGTTGTGCTCGCTATCGACCGGCAAAAGACGCGCCCCACGCTGTTTTACCGCCTCCATAAAAAGGCGTCCGCAGGTGACCAGCGACTCTTTATTTGCAAGCAGAACATCTTTTCCCGCATCAATAGCGGCAAGCGTCGGCAGAAGACCCGCCGCCCCGACGATTGCCGCCATTACCTGATCAACTTCATCAAGCGAGGCCATATCGCAAGCCGCCTGTTGCCCGCTGAGCACTTCGGTACGACAGCCCTTCTCCTGCAACAGCGCTTTCACCTGGCGGGCGCTCTCTTCATCATCCATCACCGCAAAACGAGGGGTAAACTCCATGCACTGTTCGACCATTCGCTGCACGTTTTTTCCGGCCACAAGTGCGGTCACGGTGTAGCTGTCGGGATTATGACGTACGACGTCGAGAGTGCTGCAACCGATAGAGCCGGTCGAGCCGAGGAGAGTGAGATGCTTCATGAGATGCCCAAAAGTTAGACCAGATAAAAGCAAAACGCCGCCAGCAAGACTCAATGTCCTTCTGAACGGCGTTTATCAGTGTATAGCGAAAATCAGAACTGCATCAGTTCCGCTTCTTTTTCTGCCAGCGCCGCATCAATTTTCTTGATCGCCGCGTCGGTCATTTTCTGAATGTCGTCCTGAGAACGACGATCGTCATCTTCGCTGATCTCTTTTTCTTTCAGCAGGGCTTTCACTTTATCGTTCGCATCGCGACGCACGTTACGCACGGAAACGCGACCCTGCTCTGCTTCACCGCGAACGACTTTGATCAGATCTTTACGACGCTCTTCCGTCAGCGGAGGCAGTGGAACACGAATATCCGCGCCCGCTGAGCTTGGGTTCAGACCCAGGTCAGATGCCATGATCGCTTTTTCAACGGCCGGGCTCATTGAGCGATCGAACACGTTGATTTTCAGGGTACGGGTATCTTCTACCGTCACGCTCGCCAGCTGACGCAGTGGCGTAGGCGTACCGTAGTATTCTACGATGATGCCATCCAGCAGGCTTGGGGAAGCACGGCCAGTACGGATTTTGCTGATTTGGTTTTTGAACGCTTCTACGCATTTGTCCATGCGTACTTCAGCATCTTTTCTGATGTCGTTAATCACGATACGAATCCTTGAAAACTTGTCTCAGGCAGACTATCCGCCAGCACAGCGCTACAGGTGTGCTAAGTATAGTCGCGTTTAATTCATGACAGCGCCAAAGGCGCGTCCAGGTAAGATACCACTACAAAGTAAAGCGGAATCTTACCTGTATTTATCGCCGACGGAAATTATTCCGTGATCAAAGTGCCTTCTTTTTCGCCCATCACGACGCGACGCAGCGCGCCAGGCTTGTTCATGTTGAAAACACGGATCGGCAGTTTATGGTCGCGAGCCAGCGTGAAGGCGGCAAGATCCATCACTTTCAGCTCTTTATCCAGCACTTCGCTGTAGCTCAGCTGATCGTACATGGTCGCGGAAGGATCTTTTGCCGGGTCGGCAGTAAACACGCCATCTACTTTGGTCGCTTTCAGCACCACATCGGCTTCGATTTCGATACCGCGCAGGCAGGCTGCGGAATCGGTGGTAAAGAACGGGTTACCCGTACCGGCGGAGAGGATCACCACGCGGTTGTTGCGCAGCAGGCTGATAGCCTCTGCCCAGCTGTAGTTATCGCATACGCCATTCAAAGGAATAGCGGACATCAGGCGAGCGTTCACATAGGCGCGATGAAGCGCATCACGCATCGCCAGGCCATTCATCACGGTTGCCAGCATCCCCATGTGGTCGCCCACTACGCGGTTCATCCCCGCTTTCGCCAGACCAGCACCACGGAAAAGGTTGCCACCGCCAATGACCACGCCAACCTGAATACCCAGTTCGACCAGTTCTTTGATTTCCTGTGCCATGCGATCAAGGATGCTTGCGTCAATACCGAAGCCTTCCGATCCTTGCAGCGCTTCGCCACTCAGCTTAAGCAGAATGCGTTTGTACACGGGTTTTGCATTGGTAGCCATGTTTCTTTCCTGAGACTGTCAACGATTAAGATGGGGTTAATTCTGGCGACATGATATGTCGCTAATCAGCACAGCGATACTGGAGCCTGTCTGATTTCGTGAGACGGGTGACAAAAAGAAGCCGCCCTCAGGCGGCTCCTTTTCAATCATTAAGACTGCTTGGACATGGCAGCAACTTCTGCTGCGAAGTCAGTCTCAACTTTCTCGATGCCTTCGCCCACTTCGAAGCGGATGAAGCCAGTCACGTCAGCGTTGTGCTCTTTCAGCAGCTGAGCAACAGACTTGCTTGGATCCATTACGAAAGGCTGGCCAGTCAGAGAAACTTCGCCGGTGAATTTCTTCATGCGGCCTTCAACCATTTTCTCTGCGATTTCTTTTGGCTTACCAGACTGCATCGCGATGTCCAGCTGAACCTGGTACTCTTTCTCTACCACTTCAGCAGACACGTCTTCTGGCTTAACGAATTCTGGTTTGCTTGCAGCGATGTGCATTGCCAGCTGTTTAACCAGCTCTTCGTCAGCGCCTTTAGCCGCAACCAGAACACCGATACGCGCGCCGTGCTGGTAAGAGCCCAGAACATCGCCTTCCAGGGAAGATACGCGACGGATGTTGATGTTCTCACCGATTTTAGCAACCAGCGCAACACGCTCTTCTTCGAACTGTGCTTTCAGCACTTCAACGTCAGTGATTTTGCCTGCAACCGCTGCGTCCAGAACTTTGTTAGCAAATGCCTGGAAACCAGCATCTTTAGCAACGAAGTCAGTCTGGCAGTTAACTTCCAGAATGATGCCGTAGTTGCCGTCGATTTTGGTGATGATCACGCCGTCAGCAGCAACGTTGCCTGCTTTCTTAGCTGCTTTGATCGCACCGGATTTACGCATGTTTTCGATTGCCAGCTCGATGTCGCCGTTCGCTTCGGTCAGCGCTTTTTTGCAATCCATCATGCCTGCGCCAGTACGCTCACGCAGCTCTTTTACCAGGGATGCGGTAATTTCAGCCATTCTTAAATCCTCGGGAGATGTGAACTGCCCGGCCGGGAGCCAAACAGTATAAATTGAAAAAAGGGGCCGATAATGGGCCCCTATTCATACACGGTACTAATAAGGGGTAAAACCTTATTATTCAGCTTCTACGAAGCTTTCTTCCGCCTGAGAAGCCAGATCCTGGGAACGGCCTTCACGAACGGTAGCAGCTACAGCGCTCAGGTACAGGCTAACAGCACGGATTGCGTCGTCGTTACCCGGGATAACGAAGTCAACACCGTCCGGATCGGAGTTGGTATCAACGATAGCGAATACCGGGATACCCAGGTTGTTAGCTTCTTTGATTGCGATGTGCTCGTGGTCTGCATCGATTACGAACAGCGCGTCTGGCAGGCCGCCCATATCTTTGATACCGCCCAGGCTGTTTTCCAGCTTGTCCAGTTCACGAGTGCGCATCAGCGCTTCTTTCTTAGTCAGCTTATCGAAAGTACCGTCCTGAGACTGGGTTTCCAGATCTTTCAGGCGCTTGATGGACTGACGAACAGTTTTCCAGTTGGTCAGCATGCCGCCCAACCAGCGATGGTTCACGAAGAACTGGTCGCAGCTGTTAGCAGCATCTTTCACAGCTTCGCTTGCAGCGCGCTTAGTACCAACGAACAGAATCTTACCTTTACGGGAAGAGATCTTGCTCAGCTCAGCCAGGGCTTCGTTGAACATTGGTACAGTCTTCTCAAGGTTGATGATGTGAACTTTGTTACGTGCGCCGAAGATGAAAGGCTTCATTTTCGGGTTCCAGTAACGGGTCTGGTGACCGAAGTGAACACCAGCCTTGAGCATGTCGCGCATGGAAACAGTTGCCATGTTTAAAACCTCTATATTGAAAGTTGGGGTTATGCCTCCACGTATCCCATATTACCGACCCCGAAGGGCACCCCGGAATATGTGCCGATACGTGTGTGTTGTTACACAAAGTGAGATTTGTCGCTCCCGTCCAGCCTGTGTATCTGAGATGGATCGGAAGTCCGGCGCGCTTTATATCACAAAACACGGCCAGAAACCAATAATTGTTGGCGGAGTGTGCTGTTAATGATTCTCAATTTGGCACGGGGTGCGCCTGACTGATACCATTGACAACACTTACACTAGTATTGTCGAAAAAATCGACACCGATGGACAGATTACATGGCTATCTCTATTAAGACACCTGAAGAAATTGAAAAGATGCGCGTCGCCGGTCGTCTGGCCGCTGACGTGCTTGAAATGATCGAACCGTTTGTGAAACCGGGCGTCAGCACCGGCGAACTGGATCGCATCTGTAACGACTATATCGTCAACGAGCAGCACGCGGTCTCCGCCTGCCTTGGCTATCACGGTTTTCCAAAATCCGTCTGCATCTCTATTAATGAAGTGGTTTGCCACGGCATTCCGGATGACGAGAAGCTGCTGAAAGATGGCGATATCGTCAACATCGACGTGACCGTCATTAAAGATGACTACCACGGTGACACCTCTAAGATGTTCATCGTTGGCAAGCCAACGATTCTGGGCGAGCGCCTGTGTAAAGTCACCCAGGACAGCCTCTACCTGGCGCTGAAAATGGTGAAGCCAGGCATCCGCCTGCGCACCATCGGCGCCGCAATCCAGAAGTTTGTGGAAGCGGAAGGTTTCTCCGTGGTGCGTGAATATTGCGGTCACGGTATTGGTCGTGTGTTCCATGAAGAACCGCAAGTTCTGCACTATGATGCAGACGACGGTGGCGTAGTGCTGCAAAAGGGCATGACCTTCACTATTGAGCCAATGGTCAACGCGGGCGATTACCGCATCCGTACCATGAAAGATGGCTGGACGGTAAAAACCAAAGACAGAAGCTTGTCTGCCCAGTACGAGCATACTATTGTGGTTACAGACAACGGCTGCGAAATTATGACGTTGCGCAAGGATGACACCATCCCGGCGATACTGACGAACATTGAGTGATAAGAAGCCGGCGAATGCCGGCTTTTTTAATGGCGATAGCTTTTTCTTATGGGTGGCGCACGATGAGTAATCTCTTACCCGAACAGTATGCTAACACAGCACTTCCCACCCTCCCCGACCAGCCTGATAACCCGGGCGTCTGGCCACCGCATGAGCTGACCTGCGCACATATCAAATCCCATATGGCGGTTTTCCATCGCTGGCTGGGTAGCGCATTTGACGCAGGCGTCTCAGCCGAACAGCTCATTGAAGCGCGCACCGAATTTATCGACCAGCTCCTGCAACGTCTGTGGATCGACTACGGTTTCGGGCAGGTGAGCGACGTCGCGCTGGTTGCTGTCGGCGGATATGGCCGGGGTGAACTGCATCCGCTCTCTGATATCGACCTGCTAATCTTAAGCCGTAAAAAACTGCCGGACGATCGGGCGCAGAAAATCGGTGAACTGTTGACCCTGCTCTGGGACGTGAAGCTGGAAGTGGGTCACAGCGTGCGCACGCTGGAAGAGTGTCTGCTGGAAGGGTTATCTGACCTGACCGTCGCCACCAATTTAATTGAAACCCGCCTGCTGATTGGCGACGTGGCGCTGTTCCTCGAACTGCAAAAGCACATCTTTAGCGACGGCTTCTGGCCTTCAGAAAAATTCTTCGCCGCGAAAGTCGAAGAACAAAACCAGCGCCACCAGCGCTATCACGGCACCAGCTATAATCTCGAACCGGATATTAAAAGCAGCCCCGGTGGCCTGCGCGATATCCACACGCTGCAATGGGTCGCCCGTCGCCATTTTGGGGCCACCTCGCTGGACGAAATGGTCGGTTTTGGTTTTCTGACCGAAGCCGAACGTAACGAACTCAACGAGTGCCTGCATCTGCTCTGGCGCATCCGTTTTGCGCTGCACCTGGAGGTCACCCGCTACGATAACCGCCTGCTGTTTGACCGGCAGCTTAGCGTGGCGCAGCGCCTGAATTACCAGGGCGAGGGCAACGAGCCGGTCGAGCAAATGATGAAGGATTTCTTCCGCGTCACTCGCCGCGTCTCTGAGCTGAACCAGATGCTGTTACAGCTGTTCGATGAGGCGATCCTCGCGCTGACGGCAGACGAAAAACCGCGTCCGATTGATGACGAATTTCAGCTGCGCGGCACGCTGATCGATCTTCGCGACGAAACGCTGTTCATCCGCGAACCGGAAGCGATCCTGCGAATGTTCTATACCATGGTGCGCAACAGCACGATCACCGGGATCTACTCCACCACCCTTCGCCATTTACGCCACGCGCGGCGTCATCTGAAGCAGCCGCTGTGTTACATCCCGGAGGCGCGCTCGCTATTCCTGAGCATGCTTCGTCATCCGGGCGCCGTCAGCCGCGGTCTGCTGCCGATGCACCGACACAGCGTATTGTGGGCCTATATGCCACAGTGGTCGCATATTGTCGGGCAGATGCAGTTCGACCTGTTTCACGCCTATACGGTGGATGAGCACACGATCCGCGTCATGCTGAAGCTGGAAAGTTTTGCCAGAGAAGAGACGCGATCCCGCCATCCGCTGTGCGTTGATTTGTGGCCGCGCCTCTCTCACCCCGAACTGATCCTGATCGCCGCCCTGTTCCATGATATCGCCAAAGGTCGCGGCGGCGACCACTCCGTACTCGGTGCCCAGGACGTGCTGAAATTTGCCGAGCTGCACGGCCTGAACTCACGTGAGACGCAGCTTATTGCCTGGCTGGTTCGCCATCATCTGCTGATGTCGGTTACCGCTCAGCGTCGTGATATTCAGGATCCAGAAGTGATCAAGCAGTTCGCCGAGGAAGTGCAAACGGAGAACCGCCTGCGCTACCTGGTCTGCCTGACGGTAGCCGATATCTGCGCTACCAACGAAACCCTGTGGAACAGCTGGAAGCAGAGCCTGCTGCGCGAACTGTACTTCGCCACCGAAAAACAGCTGCGTCGCGGGATGCAGAACACCCCGGATATGCGCGAGCGCGTGCGCCACCACCAGTTGCAGGCGCTTGCCCTGTTGCGCATGGATAACATTAACGAAGAGGCACTACATCAGATTTGGGCGCGCTGTCGCGCCAACTACTTTGTGCGCCACAGCCCAAACCAGCTTGCCTGGCACGCCCGGCATCTGCTGAAGCACGACCTGACGAAACCAATGATTCTGCTCAGCCCGCAGGCCACGCGTGGCGGAACGGAGATCTTTATCTGGAGCCCGGACCGGCCTTATTTGTTTGCGGCGGTCTGCGCCGAACTGGACAGGCGTAACCTGAGCGTTCACGACGCGCAGATTTTTACCACCCGCGACGGCATGGCGATGGACACCTTTATTGTACTGGAGCCGGATGGCAGCCCGCTGTCGTCGGACAGGCATGAGGGGATACGCTTTGGCCTCGAGCAGGCGATTACGCAGCGCAGCTGGCAACCTCCGCAGCCGCGACGTCAGCCAGCAAAACTGCGCCACTTTACCGTCGATACCGAGGTCAATTTCCTGCCGACCCATACCGACCGTAAATCGTTCCTTGAGCTGATTGCGCTCGACCAGCCAGGGCTGCTCGCCCGCGTCGGCCAGGTTTTTGCCGATCTGGGAATTTCGCTTCACGGCGCCCGAATTACAACCATTGGCGAACGAGTAGAAGATTTATTTATAATCGCGACGGCCGACCGGCGTGCCCTTAATAATGACCTGCAACTTGAAGTGCAACAACGGTTGACAGCAGCCCTCAATCCAAACGATAAAGGGTGACGTGTTTTTTAGTGAAATGGAAAGAGTAAACAATGCAGCAGTTACAGAACGTTATTGAGTCCGCTTTTGAGCGTCGCGCCGACATCACTCCGGCAAATGTGGATACCGTGACCCGTGAAGCGGTAAACCAGGTTATTTCCCTGCTGGATTCCGGCGCGCTGCGCGTGGCAGAAAAAATCGACGGTCAGTGGGTTACTCATCAATGGCTGAAGAAAGCTGTGCTGCTCTCTTTCCGTATCAACGATAACCAGGTTATCGACGGAGCAGAAAGCCGCTACTTCGATAAAGTGCCAATGAAATTTGCGGATTACGACGAAGCGCGCTTCCAGAAAGAGGGCTTCCGCGTAGTACCACCGGCAGCCGTTCGTCAGGGGGCATTCATCGCACGCAACACCGTGCTGATGCCATCCTACGTGAACATCGGCGCCTACGTTGACGAAGGCACCATGGTGGACACCTGGGCTACCGTCGGCTCCTGCGCGCAGATCGGTAAAAATGTTCACCTGTCCGGCGGCGTCGGCATTGGTGGCGTTCTGGAGCCACTTCAGGCTAACCCAACCATCATCGAAGACAACTGCTTCATCGGCGCACGTTCCGAAGTGGTTGAAGGCGTGATCGTCGAAGAAGGTTCTGTGATCTCCATGGGCGTGTACATTGGCCAGAGCACCCGTATTTACGATCGCGAAACCGGTGAAATTCACTACGGCCGCGTTCCAGCCGGTTCCGTTGTGGTTTCCGGCAATCTGCCGTCTAAAGATGGCAAATACAGCCTGTACTGCGCGGTCATCGTGAAAAAAGTGGATGCGAAAACGCGCGGTAAAGTGGGCATCAATGAACTGCTGCGCACCATCGATTAATCGGGTATAACAAAAAGCGGGGGCAACCCCGCTTTTTTTATATCCGAAGGTGGCGAAAATAGATTTTTTCGTTAATTATTCATAGGTTATGTTGAGATCAAGGGTACCGCTATGTATGATAATCTGAAAAGTCTGGGCATTACCAATCCTGATGAAATTGATCGTTATAGTCTCCGCCAGGAAGCCAATAACGATATTTTGAAAATCTATTTTCACAAGGACAAAGGAGAGTTCTTCGCCAAAAGCGTGAAATTTAAATACCCACGCCAGCGTAAGACCGTTGTCGCTGACGGTATCGGTCAGGGATATAAAGAAGTACAGGAAATCAGCCCTAACCTGCGCTACGTTATCGACGAACTCGATCAAATCTGCCAGCGCGATCGCAGCGAAGTCGATCTGAAACGTAAGATCCTTGACGACCTGCGTCACCTGGAAAGTGTTGTTACCCATAAGATCAGCGAAATTGAAGCTGATCTTGAGAAATTGACGCGTAACAAATGAGCCGTTTTATTGCCCGGTGGCGCTTCGCTTACCGGGCCTACGAACGCATGTAGGCCGGGTAAGGCGAAGCCGCCACCCGGCAAACAGCATCATCTTTGTTCATCCAGCTGCAACGCCACATACAGCAGTAGCCGGTCGTCAAAATTCCCTAAATCCAGCCCCGTCAGTTCCGAGATCCGGTTTAACCTATACTCCAGCGTATTACGGTGAATAAACAGCGCTTTTGACGTTGCCAGCGGCTGCACGTTATGCCGGAACCACGCCTGCAACGTACGGCGCAGCAGCCCGTTGTTGTCCATCGCTTTCAGACGCACCAGCGGGCGCGCCAGCTCGTTGGCCTGCCAGCCACCGCGCAAACTGTCGAGCAGGACCGGCAGCATCAGATCCTGATAGAAATAACTGCGGCTCTCCGGCATGCGCTGTTTACCCACCATCATGGTAGTGCGCGCCGTTCGCCATGAACGGGCGATACTTCCCGGCCCGGTAAAGTAATTTCCCAGCGCGACGCGAAAACGGAGCTGTCCGTTCTCCTTCATGCGCTCGATGAGCAGCTCAACGCGGCGACGATGATCTTCCGCGTCCCAGCGGCCAAACTGATTAAGCGCAGGCTTGAGCACCACCATTTCCGTCAAAGAGACGATTGCCACCAGGTTGTTACGCTCCGGCGTCGCCAGCATATTTTGCAGCTGCTGTAGCTCCACCATGGCGCTATCCACGCCAAGCTGGCCGCTATCCACCTCAATCACGGCGACCACGCGCGGCTGATTCAGGTCGATACCCAGACGCTGCGCCCACTCGCTCAGGGCAGGCGTGTGCTCCTCCGCCTGGATCAAATTCATCACCAGCTCTTCACGCAGGCGGCTGTCCTGGGCGAGCAGGTGCATCAGACGCGACTGCTCCAGCATCATCTCCGCCGTCATGCAGACCAGCTCGCCGTATTTACGCAGCGATTCAGGATCGCCGGTCAGACCGATAACGCCAACAATCTCTCCTTCCAGACGCAGCGGCAGGTTGATCCCCTGACGGACCCCGTGCAGATGTTTCGCCACGGCGTCATCAATGTCGACCACGCGCCCCTGAGAGAGCACCAGCAACGCCCCTTCGTGCAATTCACCAATACGCTCACGATCGCCGCTGCCGATAATGCGCCCTCGGGCGTCCATTACGTTGATATTGGTATCGATGATTCGCATGGTGCGCGCCACGATATCCTGCGCCATTTTGGTATCAAGATGCCAGCCAGCCATATAACCCTCCCGTGAGCAGAGCTCAAGCATAGGGAAGTTCAGCTAAGGCTGCATTGTGCAGATGCCCAAAGGCAGAGAGAGATGTATGGAGTTGTGGGAAAGGTCACAGAAAAGAGAAAGCCCCTGCGAACAGGGGCTTAAGAAGATTACTGCATCAGGAGATAAATAGAGGTATCACCACGCTGAATATTCAGTGCCAGCACGGACGGCTTGCTGTCGAGAATTTTGCGCAGTTCAGCGATGTTTTTCACCGGCTGCTGGTTAGCGCCCATGATCACATCACCTTTTTTCAGGCCGATACGGGCAGCAGGTGAGTTCGCTTTCACGTTGTTCACCACCACGCCTTTATCTGCCCCTTTGTTGCTCATCTCAGCACCTTCAATACCGCTGAAGATGGTGCTGGAATCCACCTGATTCTGACTGCTCTGTTGCAGTTCCAGGCTCACGTTAACTGGCTTACCTTCACGCAGCAGGCCGAGGGTCACTTTACTGCCGATTGGCATAGAACCCACTTCCGCACGCAGGGCGGCAAAGCTGCTGATCGGTTTACCGTTCAGAGAGGTGATCACGTCACCCGCTTTAATGCCGGCTTTCGCCGCTGAAGAGTTCGGCATGACCTGGCTCACGAATGCGCCGCGCTGAGCGTCCACTTTCATCGCTTTCGCCAGCTCGGAGTTCAGCTCGGTCCCCATGATACCCAGCTCACCACGTTTCACCTGTCCATATTGCACCATCTGCGCAGTCAGGTTTTTCACCATGTTGCTCGGGATAGCAAAGCCGATACCGATGTTGCCACCGTCTGGTGCCAGGATAGCGGTGTTGATACCGATCAGTTCACCGTTCAGGTTAACCAGTGCACCGCCGGAGTTACCGCGGTTAATGGCCGCATCCGTCTGGATGAAGTTTTCATAGTTTTCCGCATTCAGGCCGCTACGTCCCAGCGCGGAGACGATACCCGAGGTCACGGTTTCGCCCAGACCAAACGGGTTACCGATGGCGACAGTGTAGTCACCCACGCGCAGCGCGTCAGAGTCGGCAAGCTTAATCGCCGTCAGGTTCTTCGGATCCTGAATTTGAATCAGCGCGATATCGGAGCGCGGGTCTTTACCGACCACTTTGGCATCGAATTTACGGCCATCGCTCATCTGAACCTTAATGGTGTTAGCATTATCTACCACGTGGTTATTGGTCACCACGTAGCCTTTCGCTGCATCAATAATAACGCCCGAGCCGAGTGCCATGAATTTCTGCTGCTGGCCGCCGCCCTGACCGTCATCCCCTGCGCCGCCCTGACAGAACGGGGAGCTCTGGAATGGCGAACCGTCCTGGCAGAATGGCGAATTGTCACCGAAGAACTGCTGGAAATTACGCGGCATACGCGGCGTATTGACGGTTGTGCTGCCCTCAACGTTAATACTCACCACCGATGGCATCACTTTTTCGAGCATCGGGGCCAGGCTTGGCATCTGCTGTGCAGTCGCTGCCGAGGAAGCTGTCTCGGCCGCCGTCGCCAGAGGGGACAACGCTAAACCTAAACTCAGAGCCAGTGCACTCATTGCTAATGTGGTTTTTTTCATGTTTCTCAATCTCGATTTACCAGATAACGCAAAATTGCTGTGTAACTCAGATTCGTTTTATACCGCTTAGTTCCGGGATTAAGTTTATGGAAAAAGTAAAAATTTATTGGTCGTCTTTACAAAACTCATGGCTTATTCAACGGCCATAAGCTTGCGGTATTCATCCCAGGCATACAAATCTGTCATCCCGCTGATATAGTCCTGGATAAGACGACAGCGATAATAATATTCCATGACTGGCCATTGGGAAGAATGACGATCTATTTTACTGACGGCCTCAATGTATGCCAGCCGGTGACGGGTTGAAAGCTTCTGATAGAGACGAGATTCAATCGGCAGGCGGCGAACACGTTCATTTTCGACCAGCTCGCAAAACTCATCGACCGTCAGCTGGAGCAGCGGGCCATAAATTTCCAGCAACCCGCTGATAACCCGGTATCCTTGCAGCTCCAGCTGTTCGACATCCGGGTGGCTGAAAACATGGCGAACAGCCACGTTTTTATATAATTCAAGCAGCTGACTAAAACTGCTCTCATCTTCCAGCAGGGCGTGATTAAATTCCCCGCTAAATATCATCGGCAAATTATCAATGAAACGGGCGGCCGCATACGGCACCAGTTTATTCAGCGTATTGACCCGCAAATACATAAAGAACTGATCTTCGGTACTGCGGCTCAGCGAATTTGAACGCGATTTATCCCAGGCATTCTCGACGACCTGTGCAAACAGAGAACCTTTTTCATGCTCTCCCCAGGCATCGTGAAGATGCTGATACAGCTCCTCGACGCTGAATATTCTTTTTTCCACTGCGTCTTCCAGATCGGCCACGCAATAAGAAATGTCATCAGCCGCTTCCATAATCCACGTCAATGGAAAACGGCCATTCGGCGTTAGCGAAAGTTCTTTACGCAACCGTTCAATGTACGCTTCTTCCGACAGGTAATAGCCCGGTTTTTTCATCAGGTAGCTATGGGTGGCAGGCGTTTCCCCCATCCACCACGCGGGACGCGTGTATTTGAGAATACAGCCCACCTGCGCCCAGGTCAGATTCATGCGCATCAGGGAGTGCACCAGACGGATCCCCTGCGCGTTACCTTCGAAATGACACAGATCCTGACGCACCTTGCGGCGCAGATCGTTCAGGCTATCTTCGCCCTCACGCAGGCGTAAATCGCGTACCACACAGCGGTCATCGCTGAGCGGCTGGCTTATGGCGTCAGAGGGAAAAAGCCGCTGTTTAAACCAGTCATTGATGGCGGCCTCGCCGAAATGACCAAAGGGAGGATTGCCGATATCGTGCATCAGGCAGGCCATCTCAACGATGCTTTCGAACGGCCCGGTCAGTTCATCCAGCCCGTAGGTTTCCAGCAGACGTTGCTCTTTAAGACGGCTGAGGATCTCTTTTGCAATGTAGCGCCCCACCTGCTGCACTTCCATGGAGTGCGTTAACCGCGTACGCACCGCGGCGTTACGCTCCAGCGGGAACACCTGGGTTTTTTGCTGTAACCGGCGGATGGCGGGCGAATTGATGATGCGTCCGCGATCGCTTTCAAAAATGCGCAGGATCTCATGTTCGCTCTTATCGCCCTGTGGCGAACGGAAACGTCGGTGCCAGTTAATTTTGGTGCGAAAATCGATTGGTGCCATGTGCTCCCCCGCGTGAGAATGCGTTTCCCCTTAACCGCATGATAGACTATGCATCTTAACAAGGCACATCGCGAGTAAATCTATGAAAATCGGCATTATTGGTGCAATGGAAGAAGAAGTTACGCTGCTGCGTGACAAAATTGAGAACCGTCAGACCCTCTCCCTCGGTGGCTGTGAGATCTACACCGGCCAGCTGAACGGCGTTGACGTGGCTCTGCTGAAATCAGGCATCGGTAAAGTTGCAGCGGCACTGGGCGCGACCCTGCTGCTTGAGCGCTGCAAGCCTGACGTTATCATTAATACAGGTTCGGCGGGCGGTCTGGCGCCGACGCTGAAAGTGGGCGATATCGTGGTTTCCGACGAAGCGCGTTACCACGATGCAGACGTCACCGCATTCGGCTACGAATATGGTCAGCTTCCGGGCTGCCCGGCCGGGTTTAAAGCGGATGATAAGCTGATTGCCGCCGCTGAAAGCTGCATTAACGAGCTGAATCTCAATGCGGTGCGTGGCCTGATCGTCAGCGGCGATGCCTTTATCAACGGCTCTGTTGGTCTGGCGAAAATCCGTCATAACTTCCCGCAGGCTGTGGCCGTTGAGATGGAAGCCACGGCCATTGCGCACGTGTGCCATAACTTCAGCGTGCCGTTCGTGGTCGTTCGCGCGATCTCTGACGTGGCGGACCAGCAGTCCCACATCAGCTTCGACGAGTTCCTGGCCGTTGCGGCCAAACAGTCCACCGTGATGGTGGAAACCCTGGTGCAGAAACTGGCGCGTGGGTAAGGTGTCATTCAGGGCGCTGGTCGCCCTGCTTCTGCTCGCCCCGGCCTGGCTCATCGCCGCGCCGCGGGTGATCACACTCTCCCCTGCCAATACGGAACTGGCGTTTGCCGCCGGGATTACGCCCGTTGCGGTGAGCAGCTTTTCCGATTATCCACCGCAGGCCGCCCATCTCGAACAGGTTGCCACCTGGCAGGGAATGAACCTGGAACGCATCGTGGCGCTGAAGCCCGATCTGGTTCTTGCCTGGCGCGGCGGTAATGCCGAACGACAGGTGGACCAGCTCTCTTCGCTGGGAATAACGGTAAAATGGGTAGATGCGGTGAGCATCGAACAGGTGGCGCAAACCCTCCGGGACCTCGCGCCCTTCAGCCCTACCCCCCAACGCGCCGAGCATGCTGCACAGCAGATGCTCAACGACTATGCTGCGCTAAAAACCCGATACGGCACGCAACCGAAACAACGCGTTTTTCTGCAATTTGGCAGCCAGCCGCTGTTCACTACCGGGAAAGGTTCGATCCAGAACCAGGTGCTTGAGATCTGTGGAGGTGAAAATATCTTTGCCGAAAGCCGGGTCCCCTGGCCGCAGGTCAGTCGTGAGCAGGTTCTTGCGCGACAACCGCAGGCCATTGTGGTGGTCGGAAATGCGAGCGAGATTCCTAAAATAGAACAATTCTGGCATCGGCAGCTTAAAATTCCGGTCATCGCACTCAACAGCGACTGGTTTGAACGCGCCAGCCCGCGTATTATCCTCGCCGCAAAACAACTCTGCGCCGAACTGGCAGAGAGTCACTCAAACAGATAAATACCCTATTCGAGGATTTAACGATGCTCGTGTATTGGCTGGATATTCTTGGCACAGCCGTTTTTGCTATCTCCGGCGTTTTGCTTGCCGGAAAACTACGCATGGATCCTTTTGGCGTACTGGTGCTCGGCGTCGTTACGGCGGTAGGCGGCGGAACGATTCGCGATATGGCGCTGGCAAACGGCCCGGTATTCTGGGTAAAAGATCCAACGGATCTGGTGGTGGCGATGGTCACCTGCCTGTTAACCATCGTGCTGGTTCGTCAGCCTCGCAGACTACCAAAATGGATATTGCCAGTGCTGGATGCCGTCGGTCTGGCGGTCTTTGTGGGAATAGGCGTGAATAAAGCCTTTATTGCCGGGACTGGCCCGCTGGTGGCGATCTGTATGGGCGTGTTGACCGGCGTGGGCGGAGGGATTATTCGCGACATTCTGGCGCGAGAAGTCCCGATGATCCTGCGAACGGAAATCTACGCGACGGCCTGTATCATCGGGGGGATTGTTCACGCCACGGCGTATTATACCTTTGCTGTCCCGCTGGAAAACGCGGCGATGCTGGGGATGGTGGTAACGCTGGTGATCCGTTTAGCGGCGATACGCTGGCACCTGAAGCTGCCGACGTTTGCACTGGATGAAAATTCAAGATAGGTGTCGTTTATAAGCCCGGTGGCGCTTCGCTTACCGGGCCTACAATTTGCATTCAGGTTAAATACTGAATGAAGAACCACACCCGCAGGTGCTGGTCGCATTCGGGTTAGTCACCACAAAGCGCGAACCTTCCAGACCTTCAGTGTAGTCCACTGAACCGCCCACCAGATATTGCAGGCTCATCGGATCAACCACCAGCGCGACGCCCTGTTTCTCGATAGTCATATCACCATCGTTAACCTGGTCGTCAAAGGTAAAACCATACTGGAAGCCACTACAGCCGCCGCCGGTAATATAAACACGCAGTTTCAGATCCGGATTGTCCTCGTCGGCAATCAGGGTTTTCACTTTTTTCGCTGCTGCTTCGGTAAATTCCAGCGGCAACGCTACGTCATCACTCATCTTATGCTCCCATGAATACTGCGACTGCTATTGGGTAAAAATCACCCAATTCTTTTTGTCATTATCTAATACCCTGGTAATTCATTCAAGTATTCTGCTTCAGGGCCTGTTCAGCTTCCTGTTTCGCCAGGGTACGGGCAAGAATGGTGGAGTATAGCGGTTTTCCACCCAGGAATTGGGCTAATAGTGTCGCGCCGAGGCAGGTAATGATCATTGGCAAAATGAGCTGGTAATTGTCGGTCATTTCCAGCACCAGCACGATCCCGGTCAGCGGCGCACGCAGGGAGGCCGCCAGCAGCGCCCCCATTCCCGCAACCGCAAACGTCCCCGCATCCAGATGGTAGGCCGGGAAGCCTGCCGCCGCCGCCATCCCGAACGCCGTACCCAGCAGCGTCCCCAGCGCCAGCATCGGGGCGAAAATGCCGCCCGGGGCACCAGAGGAGAAGCACAATACCGTGGTGATGACGCGTGAAATAAACATAAACAGCAGCAGGCCTACGCTGAAATTCCCCGCCGCGGCAATGGGAATCAGACCGAAACCGCCGCCCGCCGCATTCGGTTCGATAAAACCGAGGATCCCGCACACGCCCCCAAGCAGGCCCCCCACCAGCACCCATTTCGTGGTATTTCCGCCATGGATGCGCTGAAACATATCCTGCGCCCGTAAAATCAGGGTGTTAAAAAGCGGGCCAACGACGCCAAAAATCATCCCAAGAATCAGATACAGCCACAAAGTATTGACCGGCGCATTGGTTAGCTTGCCAACTTCAATCACCGCCCCTTCGCCGTTAAAGACGCGAAAGACAATGCTCGACATAATCACGCCGGTAAACACCGCTTTAATGGAGATCAGGTTGTAGCGGAACTGGGCGCGCATCTCTTCAATGATAAACAGGATACCCGCCAGCGGCGCGTTAAACGCGGCAGACAGCCCGGCCGCCGCCCCCGTTGCCAGCAGCGTATGGCGCGCTTCGGCGCTGCGCATACGGAACAGATCGCCGACCATGCGCCCGACGTTACCGCCCAGCTGTACCGTTGGTCCTTCCCGACCGAGCACCATGCCCGCTCCGAGCGTTCCCATCCCGCCGATAAATTTCACAGGAAGCACGCGCCACCAGCGAACCGGGCGTAGCTCTTCCAGCGCCCCCTCAATTTCAGGGATCCCCGAGCCACCTGCTTCAGGTGCGAATTTACGCACCAGAAAATAGCCCACCATGGCAAACAGGGCCGAAAGGCCAAAGGCCCACACCCAGACCAGCCATTCACGATCCGCGAAGCTGGCGACGGTACCTATGCGCCAGTTGAGCACCGCATTGACGGCTTTCTCAAACGCGACGCCTACCAGCCCGGCCAGCGTGCCCACAACGGCGGCTGCCACCAGAATGGCTAACGGGGTTTTGTCACGGTTGAGCAGCCGCCGGATACTGACCCGGTGCTTCGCGCGCGTAAACTGTTGTTGTTCAAAAGAAGGCGTGTTCTCGTTCATTACCTGTTCTGTTTCGTCATACAAAAGGCCGCAGGGATTCTACCAGAGACAATCCCCTCGTCCCCTGAAAAATACTTAACAATTGTTAAGCCTTCTATGGGGCAAAAATTTTATAACCTCTTCCGAATCACTTAGAATAGTTGCCTTAACTCATTTCTACGAACCAGGAACGACGCCATGAGCAAGTCTGAAAACCTCTACAGCGCAGCCCGCGAGCTAATCCCAGGCGGCGTAAACTCACCCGTGCGCGCCTTTACCGGCGTGGGTGGCACCCCGCTGTTTATCGAACGTGCGGATGGCGCATATCTGTATGATGTGGATGGTAAAGCCTATGTCGATTACGTCGGTTCCTGGGGTCCGATGGTACTGGGGCATAACCACCCGGCGATCCGCAACGCGGTGATTGAAGCCGCTCAGCGCGGCCTGAGCTTCGGTGCGCCAACCGAGATGGAAGTCAAAATGGCGGAGTTGGTCACCGAACTGGTGCCAACGATGGACATGGTGCGTATGGTGAACTCCGGTACCGAAGCGACCATGAGCGCTATCCGTCTGGCGCGCGGTTTTACCGGCCGTGACAAGATCATCAAGTTCGAAGGTTGTTATCACGGCCATGCCGACTGTCTGCTGGTGAAAGCCGGTTCCGGCGCGCTGACCCTCGGACAGCCAAACTCTCCGGGGGTGCCGGCTGATTTCGCGAAACACACGTTGACCTGCACCTATAACGACCTGAGCACCGTTCGCGCCGCGTTCGAGCAGTATCCGCAGGAGATCGCCTGCATCATCGTTGAGCCAGTTGCGGGCAACATGAACTGTATCCCACCGCAGCCGGATTTCCTGCCGGGCCTGCGCGCCCTGTGCGATGAGTTCGGCGCGCTGCTGATCATCGACGAAGTGATGACCGGCTTCCGCGTGGCGCTGGCGGGGGCGCAGTCATACTACGGCGTGGAGCCGGATCTGACCTGCCTCGGCAAAATCATTGGCGGCGGCATGCCTGTCGGCGCGTTTGGCGGCCGTAAGGACGTCATGGACGCGCTGGCGCCAACCGGTCCGGTTTACCAGGCGGGTACGCTCTCCGGTAACCCGATTGCGATGGCGGCGGGCTTTGCCTGTCTGACCGAAGTGGCGCAGCCGGGTATCCACGAAACCTTGACGGACCGGACGACGCAACTGGCAAACGGTTTGCTGGAAGCCGCAGAAGATGCGGGTATTCCACTGGTGGTGAACCACGTGGGCGGGATGTTCGGGATTTTCTTCACCGATGCGAAAACCGTGACCTGCTATCAGGACGTGGTGAAATGCGACGTGGAACGCTTCAAACGCTTCTTCCACCTGATGCTGGAAGAAGGCGTGTATCTTGCCCCGTCAGCGTTTGAAGCGGGCTTTATGTCCGTGGCGCACAGCGAAGAAGATATCAATAACACCATCGACGCAGCGCGTAAGGTATTTGCGAAGCTGTAAAATGTGCGGCTTGATGCCCTCACCCCAACCCTCTCCCACAGGGAGAGGGAGCAAACACTAAAACGGCAATCTAAGGATTGCCGTTTACTTTTATTACCGACTCTGCTTTCTCAACAGATAAATAAAGTAAGGCGCGCCGATAAAGGTCGACAGGAGGCCCGCCGGGATCTGATACGGGAACAGCACCATCCTTCCGCACCAGTCAGCAAAGACCAGGATCGCCCCGCCCGTCAGCGCAGAGATCACGATATGCGGCAAAGTCCTGCGGAAACCCATCATACGGGCGATATGCGGCGCCATTAATCCGACAAAACTGAGCGGGCCGATAGTCATGGTGGCCGTCGCCGTCAGGCACGCGGCCAGCAGCAACAGCGCAATGCGCGTTGGCGTCAGCGCCACCCCGACCGCGCGGGCGGTATCCCCACCCAGCGGCAGAATGGTCATCCAGCGGCGGCACAGCGGCACAATCGCCAGCAGCACGATCATCACAATCCCGGTATGCACCACCTTACTGCCGGTGGCGTTGTATGTTGAACCGGAAATCCATGTCAGGATCTGCGCCATGCGCGGATCGCCGCTCGCCTGCAACATCATCAGCAGCATAGTAAACGCGGTGCTGAGCGCCATCCCGGCCAGCAGCATGCGGTGAGGTGAGAAACCACCTCGCCCGGAGGCGATCAGGATAATCATCAGCGTGACTGCCGCACCGATACTCCCGGCAGGCATCAGCCAGCCGAACGCATTTCCCGGTACGAGGAACAACATCAACACTACGCCAAACGCGGCCCCGGAGCTGATCCCTAATACTTCCGGGCTTGCCATCGGGTTGCCGGTGAGACGCTGGATAATACAGCCCGCCACCGCCAGCATGACGCCCGCAATCAGCGCGGAGAAAATCCGCGGCCAGCGCCACTGCATGAGTTCATGCAGCAAATCCCCCGTTGCCCAGTGCCAGCCCGTGGCGTCGCGTCCCAGCGAGAGTGCGGCAAACGAGGCGATAACCAGCACTGCCAGCCCGGCAAGGCTGAACCACACCACCGACTGACGCTCGGCATGCACTTTATCGCCGGCATCCATCGCCGGAGCGCTAATGCTGCGCAGGCGCGGCAGCAGCCACAGCAGCAGCGGCGCGCCGATCAGGGCCGTCACCGAGCCCGTGGAAACTTCCATCCAGACGCGCGCCAGCCAGAGAATGAGCTGATCGGAAAGCCAGAGTATCAGCGCACCAATCAGCGGCGCCAGCATCAGACGCGCCAGCAGACGGCGCGCGCCGAGCATTTTTGCCAGCAATGGCGCAAACAGGCCGATAAAACCGATGATGCCGACGGCGTTAACCAGTAACGCGCTC
>NZ_JABMCU010000049.1:0-23705 GCF_013179605.1 Enterobacter sp. CM29
GCTTCTCAGATTATCTAATTCCTGAGAATTGAATAGGATCGCACTTGGTGAATATTCATCCCATGACGGCCTCTTTGGATCAGTGAATGTCTTCACTGTCACTATTAGTATAGTTAACGAGACAGCCCCCAAAATGGTCCCAAACTGTGCGACCCCCATTTTATTTCTTCGGCTTGTAAGCGCATGACTAAATATATAAGATAGAGGTAGAATTGAAAAATAGTTAAATCGTGAAAATGCAGGCATAAAGTAGAATGCTATGTGAAAACATGCAGACATAAATGCCAACGCCCACAGTTTATCTAACTGATTGTATCTTTCCCTTCGCAACAAATAGTAAAAAATAATAAGAATATCAGCACATACACCAAAACCTATCTCTGCCTTAAAGGTATCCAACTCACGAACATATATAGCAACTTTTCTATAAAGTTCTAAACCAATTACTGGAATATTAGATACAAACCCTAAATTAAAAATTATCACACCGCCGAGAAAAACAAAGGAAACCACAACAACCAGGCCAGCAATAATAATTCTTTTTTTCTTTAAGTTAATTAACATCCTAAACAACAGAACAAACAGTGCGGAATAATGGAACAGAGCAGCAAATAATATAAACTTATAGAATTTTTTCGTATTACCCTGTAGGAGATGATTGAATGCAAAGAAAGAAATACAAATCGCCACAAACTGGCGTATTTGGTCTAAAACTAAAGCCATGCCTCCTAAAAAGACAACGCAAGTAATAAATGCAGGTCCATTTATGACAATACAACTATTTTTTGTCAATTTATAGAGTAAAAAGAAAGAAAAGAAATAAAAAATAAATATTACAAGCTGAAATACACCAATAAAATTTGCAGCGATATATAAATAAGTATTGAAAAGCAAATCATATCGAATATCAAATGCGCCCTTGAAATAATCAAAGACATAATAATAATTTAACCAATCCACACCATTAAAGTAATAAATAGTAAAAAATACAGTGAACATTGCAGTTAGAGCAAAAGACATTACCTTTGAATAACTTTGATTAATCGCGCATACAGCTACACAGAATAAACTAAATATAATTAAAAAAATCCAGGGCATATTTCCGACTCCATGCTGTTTTGGCAAGCCCATATACCTAAAAAATAAATAACTGATAAATTACTTAATGTAGGTTATAGCATATCTATTCGTATGATAGTGATTCTAGACGTCATCTCTCATTCAGAGCATTTATTCTTATTTAATAGCTTGTATTAGCAAAAGTTATTGCATAAATATACATGGTTGAAAAATATAATATTAACAGCAAAATCTTTGAGAATAATAAATACAATGAATACAAAACAAAGGCATCAAAATTTATTCTTCACATATTAAAAAAATCAATTCTTTAATAAAATTATCAACATAAAATCTTGACGACAGATATAAATCAAGCCGTGGATAGTTTTTTGATTTATATAAAATCATTCATTGTACATTAATTGTATTTAAGGTCATCCAATTTTCTCAAAAGGACGATGTAAAAGTTCTAATAGAAACACCACCTTCTTAAATATGATTCGATAAGTTATTTATAACATCTAAATACTTTTTAATAACAATCTTTTCATCAAATTCTTTCTGGACTTTCTCTCTGCTTTTCGCGCTCATTTTTTCTTTTTCAATAGGCGATAATAAAATGAATTTTTCAAGATTATACATGAGGCTAGTCATAGATCTTGGTTCACACAGGAAACCATTGACGCCATCATCAACAACCTCTTTACATCCTACATTGTCTGTAGTAATTATTGGCCTACCAATCGCGGCTGCTTCTAAAAGCGACTTAGGTACACCTTCTCTGTAATATGAAGGAAGTACTATGCAATCAGAAAGTTTTAATTCATTTTCAACATGATCTGTAAACCCCAAATAATTGATTATTTCTTGGTTTTGCCATGCTTCAATTTCATCACTTTTTATAGCGGAAGCACTACATGTATCTAATGG
Source organism: Enterobacter sp. CM29 (assembly GCF_013179605.1). Taxonomy (NCBI): domain Bacteria; kingdom Pseudomonadati; phylum Pseudomonadota; class Gammaproteobacteria; order Enterobacterales; family Enterobacteriaceae; genus Enterobacter; species Enterobacter sp. CM29. The sequence continues at coordinate 1,993 of NZ_JABMCU010000049.1, forward strand.
TCCCAACAAACAAAATTCTAAATTAGAATAACGTTTTTTTAATTCTTTGGCTGCTTCAGCATATAGACGGACACCTTTTTCTGCAATTAATCGAGCTACTAATAAAAATCTAATTTTATTAGAAGTACTCATAGCAGAATATTCAAAGCGCGATAGATCAACACCTGACCCAGGCAACCGATCACAATTTTCGGAGCGCACGATTCCTAAATCGATAAAAAGCTGTTTATCATCATTATTTTGAAAGAAGATATAGTCCGCTTTTTTTTGACTTGTTTTATACAGAAATGAAACAAGCCGAGAAAAAAGGTTATTTTCAATAAAGACTACGCCAAGACCAGCTATGTTATTAATAATTTTAATATTGAGAAAGCTCGCAGCATAACTTGCATATATGTTATTTTTTGGTGTGAAATTTAATGTTAGTTCTACCTTTTCTTTTTTGAAGATCTTATAGAAATCATAGATTGTTTTTAAATCGAAGAACGGGTTTTTACCCCATCTCTGCATTTCGATTTGAACATATTTACAGCCCAATGATTCTAATTTGTCTTTATAATCAAGATCAGATGATACCGCAATTATTTCATGCCCACTATTTATTAGTGCCAAAATAGTATTTCTGCGGAAATTATAAATATACCAACTGGTGTTTGCAGTGATCGAAATTTTCATTTAATAAACTTATTTTAAAAAAGAATGTTTTTTCATCACGCCATCTTTAAAACCACGCAGCATAAAGGACATCCTTGATTTGCGTGGCGATACGTTAGCGAAAATAATGAACTTAATAGGCATCAAAATCAATAATTTAAGTTTATAGGCTAATTCGAATTGAGGCTCTCGAAGTGAAAAAACCCAATTACGATAAACATAATACAATCTAAATGGAGAGCCGATATTAATAGATTTCCCTAACGGAAGATGCATATCTTTAGCGCCAAGATTATGTTTCATAGCAACCTTAGTTGTCATTAACACATGATAACCCAGATATCTTGCTCTATAACACCATTCAATATCGATAGAATCAATGAACCATTCTGCTTTGTTTAAGCCTATGGCAGCAAAGACATTTACATTATATAGTGTACCTGAAGAAATAATAGATTTAACACTATATACAGAATCATTTACTTTAGTACTATTTCGGAAATATTTATCATACCGGGTATTGTTTCTTTCATTGATAACTGATGGTCCAATACAAGCAATTTTAATGCCATTTAATGCTTCGACTTTTTTGTACTCGTTATAAAGTTCTGCAATTAAACCGTCTTCTACAGATGAATCCTGATCGAAAGTTACAATATAGTCTGCATTATCCTTAATAGCTTGCACAAAACCAATATTTTGTGCATAAGCGATACCTAAATTTTCTTTTGGTTGAATGAGTATAGTGTCATTTTTTTCTTTAAGATAGGCTTTGAGGTTATCCTGGCAAGTAGCATCATTGCTATTATCGACAATAATTACCTTTTCTACTTGATTATTAATAGCATCAAGGTTTTTGCTAAAGGAATTTAAGTCTGGATTATACGTCACAATTAATGCGAAAATCTTCAAGTTTGACTCCATAAGAAGCATTTTTTTCTGAAAATAAACATGAGCAACGAAGCAAGGGTTTCAGTGATTAATACCGATAGTGCTGCGCCGATAGCTCCGAAGAAATGAACTAACAAAGGCATATGTATTATGTGAAGGATCGAAACCACAAAATATATCATTCTTAAGAGTTTGGTTTTGCCTTGTATCAAATATAAGTTCTGTGCATAGGCTATGCCGAAAGATATAGAAATTATACTAAATGACAAAATATAATAAATAGGTAAACCAGCGAAATACTGCTGCCCTAAAAATATTTTATAAATTAGCTGACTAAATAATAATAAGCCAGTAACAATAAACACCGAAAAGCCAACAAGTATTAACGTTGACTTACGCCACAATAGATAAAACTCCCGTCCTTCTTTTTTAGATATTCTTGGGAAAAAAGCTTGCGCAATAGGTGAAAGTACCCCTTGTGCTGCGGCCTTTAATTTTTCCGCACTCGAATAATAACCCGTTTCTGTTGGCCCGCGAACAGAACCTAGATAAATCAGCGTTAATGTACTGTACACATTAGTAAATACATTTGAGATAAAAATATCAAACCCGCTTTTAAACCTTAATACTAATCCTTCCCAGGACGTTTTATAGAATGAATTATATTTTAATACAAACTGCAAATAAAAAATAGAAAGAATATTGGGTAACGCTACGTTTAATGAATATGCGAGCATCGCAATATATATATCATCTTTATTTCTTACAAATAGAACCACAATTAAGATTGATAGAATTCTTGCTATGGCAGTTGATATAACTATAAACCCCGTCCTCTCCTTCCCGATAAAAAAGTGAGTTTGGTTACATACAGAACTCAAAACTGCCATTAATAATATTAGGTAACAGAATGAATATCCATACTCAGGGAGTAAAAAATAAGTAGAAACAACAAAGATAGTACAAACCAGAAAAATCAAAAAGCGGCACTTTAAAATTTCGCTCAGTATTTTGTTTTCGTCGTATTTGTGTACCGTTCTGGAAATATCCCTTGCGCCTGTTAATGTAAAGCCATATTCCACCAGCATTATCAGATATTGTTGAGCAGCCAAAAATATTGATAATATACCGAATTGTGTTACACCAAGGCTGCGTGTTATTACTGGTAATGTGATAAATGGAAAAAGATAAATACTGCCTCTAACTAAAAAAAGATGAAAAATAGATTTAAGGGGGACGTCTCTGATAAATTTTCTCATGATCTTATTAAAAGGCTAAACCCTACAAAAAATAAATCTGTAGGGTTTATGCTTTGTTCAGAGGGATTTGAAGGATGGCTGTTGCATATCTTTCGAAGAAAGTAAAGGTGTATTTTGAAGAGGCCAGTCAATTTGGAGGTCTGAATCATTCCAAATTAGTCCTCTATCACTTTCAGGATGATAATAATTTGTCGTCTTATAAACAAACTCAGCCGTATCACTCAACACCAAAAATCCGTGTGCAAACCCTTCAGGGATCCAAAGCTGTCGTTTATTTTCAGCAGAAAGATTGACACCAACCCATTTCCCAAACGTTGGCGAAGATTTACGAATATCAACCGCAACATCAAAAACTTCACCAGCGACACAACGTACCAGTTTGCCCTGTGCATACGGTTCCAGTTGGTAATGCAAGCCACGCAGAACGCCTTTGCAGGATTTTGAGTGATTATCCTGCACAAACTCAACTTTACGCCCTACCGCCTCTTCAAATACTTTCTGGCTGAAACTTTCAAAGAAAAACCCACGATCGTCACCAAATACTTTTGGTTCAAAAATCAGCAGATCTGGAATATCAGTTTTAATTACATTCATGTCTTAGTAACCTTTAATCATCTTCAACAGGTATTGGCCATAGGCATTTTTCTTCAATGGTTCAGCCAGCTTCTTCACCTGCTCAGCATCAATAAACCCTTTGCGATACGCAATCTCTTCCGGGCAGGACACTTTCAATCCCTGACGCTCTTCAATTGTCGCAATAAAGTTGCTCGCCTCGATCAGGCTCTGATGGGTTCCTGTATCCAGCCACGCATATCCACGCCCCATCATCGCAACGGACAAACGCCCCTGCTCAAGATAAATACGGTTAATGTCGGTAATTTCCAGCTCACCGCGTGCAGAAGGCTTCAGGTTCTTCGCCATTTCCACTACATCGTTATCGTAGAAATAGAGTCCCGTAACGGCATAATTGCTCTTCGGCTCGAGCGGTTTCTCTTCCAGGCTGATTGCCGTACCATCTTTATCGAACTCCACCACACCATAACGCTCAGGGTCATTGACGTGGTAGGCGAATACGGTTGCACCGTCACCTTTGTTTACTGCGGCTTCCAGCTGTTTCGGCAAGTCATGACCATAGAAAATGTTATCGCCCAGCACCAGCGCACAGCTATCGTCACCAATAAACTCTTCGCCAATGATAAAGGCCTGTGCCAGTCCGTCCGGGCTTGGCTGAACTTTATACTGAAGGTTTAACCCCCACTGGCTACCGTCCCCCAGCAGCTGTTCAAAGCGCGGAGTATCCTGCGGCGTACTGATGATCAGAATATCTTTAATCCCTGCCAGCATCAGCGTAGACAGCGGGTAGTAAATCATGGGTTTGTCGTAAATTGGCAGCAGTTGCTTGCTTACAGCCATGGTCACAGGGTAGAGACGAGTGCCGGATCCGCCGGCAAGGATAATACCTTTACGTGTAGCCATTATAATTTCTCTATAAACACGAAATGCCCGTAAACGGGCATTTTTCAATTGATTAAATGGATTGTGCCGTGAAAAGCTCAGCAAGCATACGTTTCACACCAACCTGCCATGCTGGTAATACCAGGTTGAAGTTCTGCTGGAACTTCATGGTATTTAAGCGTGAGTTATGCGGGCGACGCGCAGGCGTCGGATATGCCGTAGTTGGTACAGCATTCAGCTTTTCAATCGCCAACTCAACGCCTGCCTTTTGGGCTTCCTCAAACACCAACGCCGCATAGTCATACCAGCTTGTCGTCTCAGAAGCGACCAGATGGTAAAGCCCGGCAACTTCGGGTTTCACCATCGCGAGACGAATGGCGTGGGCGGTACAATCGGCTAATAGCTCAGCGCCTGTTGGGGCACCCACCTGATCGTTAATGACAGAAAGTTCTTTGCGTTCTTTCGCCAGACGCAGCATGGTCTTGGCAAAATTGTTGCCTTTACCTGCATATACCCAGCTTGTACGGAAAATCAGGTGATTAGGGCAGTTATCCTGCAATGCTTTCTCGCCATCCAGTTTCGTCTGACCATAAACATTCAGTGGTGCCGTCTTATCCGTTTCACTCCAGGGGGTTTCGCCATCACCCGGGAAGACGTAATCCGTGGAGTAGTGAACAACCCAGGCGCCGATCTTTGCAGCTTCTTTCGCGATAGCCTCAACGCTTGTCGCATTCAGTAATTGCGCAAACTCTGGTTCCGACTCTGCTTTATCCACTGCGGTGTGTGCGGCTGCGTTGACGATCACGTCAGGTTTTATATTACGAACCGTCTCAGCAATCCCTTCCGGGTTGCTGAAATCACCGCAGTAGTCTTTAGAATGCACATCAAGCGCAATCAGATTGCCAAGTGGAGCCAGCGCGCGCTGAAGCTCCCAGCCTACCTGCCCTGTTTTGCCGAACAGAAGAATGTTCATTATTGACGTTCCCCGTAGTTCTGTTCGATCCAGGTTTTATAAGCACCGCTTTTAACGTTGTTAACCCACTCCTGATTGCTCAGATACCATTCCACGGTCTTACGAATTCCGCTTTCGAACGTCTCTTCAGGCTTCCAGCCCAGCTCCACCCCAATTTTATGCGCATCAATCGCATAGCGGCGGTCATGGCCTGGTCGATCGGCAACATACGTAATTTGGTCGCGGTAAGAGCCTTCTTTCGGCACGATCTCATCCAGCAGATCGCAAATAGTGTGCACAACGTCCAGGTTCTGCTTTTCGTTATGACCACCGATGTTGTAAGTCTCTCCCGGTTTACCCTGAGTCACTACGGTGTAAAGCGCACGCGCATGGTCTTCTACATAGAGCCAGTCGCGGATCTGGTCGCCTTTGCCATAAATCGGCAGCGCTTTGCCGTCCAGCGCGTTCAGGATAACCAGCGGGATCAGTTTTTCCGGGAAATGATACGGACCGTAGTTGTTTGAACAATTGGTGACAATCGTCGGGAAACCGTAGGTGCGCAGCCAGGCACGAACCAGATGGTCGCTGGACGCTTTGGACGCAGAGTACGGACTGCTTGGCGCATAGGCAGTGGTTTCGGTAAACAGCGGAAGCTCTGAGGATGCCGGATGTTCATCCGGGTGCGGCAGATCGCCGTAAACTTCATCGGTGGAGATATGATGGAAGCGAAACGCTTTTTTCGCTGCGTCATCGAGCGTTGACCAGTAAGCACGGGCAGCTTCCAGAAGCACATAGGTCCCAACAATGTTGGTTTCAATAAATGCCGCCGGGCCGGTAATGGAACGGTCAACGTGGCTTTCTGCCGCCAGGTGCATAACCGCATCCGGTTTATGCTCAGCAAAAATACGATCCATAGCCGCTTTATCACAAATATCCGCATGCTCAAACACATAACGTTCGCTGGCGCTGACATCGTTAAGGGATTCCAGGTTACCGGCATACGTCAGTTTATCCAAGTTGACGACTTCATCCTGGGTATTGGTAATAATATGTCGTACAACCGCTGAGCCGATAAAGCCGGCTCCACCCGTTACAAGAATTTTCACGTTATCTATTCCGTTTTGTAGATATGTCGAGATATTGGCGTTCTTAATCCTGGTATTAATTCAGGATTAGAAATTTTTGCACGCTACCGCCCCTGGCTTAACAGCTACCAGTGCACTGAGCGAGTGTTGAATATAAGATTGACTGTCTGATTTCAGACAAAAACTGGCGTTAATTGTCGTCCTAAATGGATTCGGAAACAAGCACAAATCGTTACAAATCAGTCCAGATTTGAAGCAGGTAACTCTCTGTTATCACAGGAATTAATAACAAAAAGCGGCAGCCATCATTTTGTTTATGTAACAACATAACAAAATGATGGCTGCCGCGCATAAGGTCTTTCAGGCTGCGGAAGGACTATCAGTCGTTAGCCAGCAACTTCTCAATCCGGCTTCTGAACTTCGCCCCTTCCTTCAGGTTACGCAGGCCATAGTTCACAAACGCCTGCATATACCCCATTTTCTTACCGCAGTCATAGCTGTCACCGGTCATCAGCATGGCATCAACCGACTGCTTCTTCGCCAGCTCAGCAATCGCATCGGTCAGCTGGATACGGTCCCAGGCACCCGGCTCGGTTTTTTCCAGCTCAGCCCAGATATCCGCATTCAGCACATAACGACCAACTGCCATCAGGTCGGAGTCCAGGGTCTGCGGCTGATCGGGTTTTTCGATAAACTCAACGATACGGCTCACCTGCCCTTCCGACTCCAGCGGCTCTTTAGTCTGAATAACAGAGTACTCAGAGAGATCACCCTTCATACGCTTCGCCAGCACCTGGCTGCGACCCGTTTCGTTGAAGCGTGCAACCATTGCCGCCAGGTTGTAACGCAGCGGATCGGCAGAAGCGGTATCAATGATGATATCGGGCAGTACCACGATAAACGGGTTATCGCCTACGACCGGACGCGCGCACAGGATCGAGTGGCCCAGACCCAGCGGCTGCGCCTGACGCACGTTCATGATGGTCACGCCAGGAGGGCAGATAGACTGAACTTCCGCCAGAAGCTGACGCTTAACGCGCTGCTCAAGCAACGCTTCGAGTTCATAAGAGGTGTCGAAGTGGTTCTCTACCGCATTCTTCGAAGAGTGCGTCACCAGAACGATTTCTTTGATCCCTGCAGCAACAATCTCGTCGACGATGTACTGAATCATCGGCTTGTCAACGATCGGCAGCATCTCTTTAGGAATTGCCTTCGTGGCTGGCAACATATGCATGCCCAGACCCGCTACCGGTATGACTGCTTTCAAATTAATCATTATTTCTTCCACCTTAAAATGGTTGACGAATTATAGCTTTTAAACCTGTTTTCGCCAGCATGTTTTGCCGTAAATATGAAGTAATCCTAGGTCACCCCACCACAAATTACAGTAGTTGTAATCTGAATAGATCGCGATTTCGTTCCAGGAATTGTCGCAAAATAGTCTGGATGATTACCTGTGCGGCAGCGCAAAATTCAACCGTTCCGTATTCACCACGTGTTGATCAACGCGATCAATATCCACCGAGCTCTGCCCCTTTTCATTAACCGCTTTTATGTTCGCAAGCGACAGCAACGTCTCGTTTTTAGCCATAAATTTCCCGCGCACGTCTTTGCGCAAATCGAAGTTCATCTTCAGAGCCGGTCCCGTCGTTGACTCCTGCATCACGTTGATATTACGTAAAAAAAGGTGCTGGGGTTTGTTATGCAGCTCAAGCGTTGCCCGCTGCATCTCCACGTTGGTGATGGCAACAAACGACGTGGCATTGCCCGAGGAAATCTGTATCCCGCGCAGCTTATAGGCAAGCTGTCGGTTATCCAGGCGAATATCGTTAAGTTTGAAGTTCTGCGGTATCGACAGATAATCGCCCTTGATCACGCCATAGCCAATTAGCATTCCGGCGCTGTTGACCATATCGACATTATCAATAACGAAATTATCACAGCCATAAATAGCTACTGTCGCGTTATCAATTCCGGCCTTTTTACTGAAGTCAGGGGTAATATTGCTGGCCTTGATATTACGGATCACAAAGTGTTTACCGTTTTCGACATGCACCAGCTGCCGACAGTTGCTGCCGGTGATATTTGCCACCACGAAGTTTTTAACGGTCTGCTGTTCTGGATAATCATTGTCGTACGTACTGCCGGCCAGCCCGATGCCTATGCCCCAGTTGATCTTGCCGTTGGTGCAGTTGATGTTATCGATCACGTGGTCCGAGATCAGGATGTTACGGTCGTTAATCGCCACGTTCCACTCAATCGCGTCACCCTGCAAGTGGCTGAATTTACTGTTGGTAATGCGCGCACCGTCCACCTGATTGTGGAACCCCTGACGCAGGATCGCGTAGTTGGCCTGCGTCACGGTGATGTTATCGATGAGCAGGTTGCGCATCACTCGCCGCTTTTTACCGCCGATGTAGATCTGGGTGACGGGGCCGAAGCCGCTCATCGCCAGCCCTTTAATGACACAGTCGGAGCCACGCACGTCCAGCGTGATGTTATGCGTGCGCCCTTCTCCTTCCCCAATGACCTTGCAGCCCTCCTGAAGCACAAACCGCCCGCGCCCGTTGCCCTTCAGCGCACCGCGGATCAGCAGGGTTTTGCCATCAGGAATGAAAATGCCGGTATTGATGTTTTCACAGGTTAACCCGGCGGGAACAACAACGGTATCGCCCTCGGCAAATGCCTGCTTAAAGGCGGCGATCCAGTCCTTATTGTTGTAACGATCGACAGAAACCGTCTTCCCGGTTGCCGCCCGCGCAGCGCGGGGCGACAACAGCGGCATAGCAGCCAGGACGGATAAAGAAGAGACAAATCGGCGTCGGGTAATCTTTTTCAGCATACAACCTCAGCGTTACAGCGTTTGCAGCAGGCTCGCTAACTGGCGATTAATCACCTGCTGATTGAATTCTGCTTCAACTTTTTGCCGCGCATTTTGCAGCACAGGGATCAGCGTCTGCTGATCGATATCGCTGAACGCGGCCAGACGGTCCGCCAGCGCCAGCGCATTGTTTTCAGGAACCAGCCAGCCGGAATGCTCAGAGGTGATCAGCTCCGGGATGCCGCTGTGTAACGTCGAGACCACCGGAATGCCGACCGCCATCGCCTCCATCAGCGCCACGGGAATGCCTTCCATATCGCCGTCGGCGCCGGTTACGGAAGGCAGCAGGAACACATCCGCCTCGTCGAGCATGGCTTTCACTTCGTGGCTCGGCTTGAAGCCCGGCATCTCGACCACGTCTTCCAGCTGATACTGTTCAATCAGCGTGCGCAGGCGACGCTCCCACGGCCCGATACCCAGGATGCGGTAGTGGAAGTCCACACCGCGCGCCTTCAGTTGCCGACAAGCTTCGATGGCTACGTGCAGCCCTTTCTTTTCGGTCAGGCGGGCCACAGAGATAATTTGCAGCGGCTTGCCCGGCACCTTGACCGGTCGCTGGGTGAAGCGTTCCATGTCCACGCCCATGCGTGAAACGGTGATTTTCTCGCTCGGGCACCCCATGGTTTTCAGGCGCCCGGCCCACAGGTCGCTTATCGGCAGCATCATGTCACCACGGCGAAACAGCTGCTGATATTCCGGCGTGTAGTGGTTCAGCACTTCACGGCTGGAGATATCGATACCGTGGAAAATGGTGGCGATTTTGCCGTCAATCACCCCCAGCTCACGCAGTTTTGCCGCCGTGACGCCAGCCGGGCCAAAGTGAGCGATAAAGACATCGGCCCGGTACGGCTGGGTCGTTTGCCCACAAATGGCGGATAAGATCAGGTTGCGGGCCTCCGCCCCATAGCGCGACATATTCAGCGCCCGCCACGTCGAGGCGCGATGCAGGCCGCGCAGCGTCTGTCCGACGCGATGGCGCAGTTTGTTCATCCGTCCGGCGGGTTCGTCCTGCAACCAGCGGGTTTTCGCCTCCAGCCCATACTGGGTATACGCCGCATGGGTGTTTTGCGTATCGCCCTTTTGCAGGGCGATAATCTCCACGTCATACCCCATATCGATAAACGCGGTGATTTGGTTCAGCACAAAAGTTTCAGACGACAGCGGAAATTTCAGTAAGAAGAAACCAACCTTCATTTCCCCTCCCGGACGCGGTCGAGGACGGATTTCACCATGCCAATACCTTTTTCGCGTTCGGCTTTCACCGCCACCGCCAGACGTTCGTTGATCGCAGGCAGCTGGCCGAGCGTGTCGCCCACCATCGCACCCAGCGATCCGTCCAGCAGATGACGAATATCAACGGCCATTTCCGGCATACCGAGCTGCTGCATAATGCCTGCGGACTTGTGCTCGTAGTTGATAGCGATGGCTGGCGTGCCGAAGTTCATCGAGATAATGGCCGAGTGCAGACGCGTGCCCACGGTCAGGTCGCAGGCGGAGAGCAGCTTGCCCATCTCCAGGTCGTTCAGCTCGTCCATCACCACGTGGTAGCGGGATGGGTCGTTCACCAGGTTGCGCAGGTTGAGCGCCACCATGCGGTCATCTTTGTTGTAGCTGTCAATACCGGTACAGGTGGAGAGCGCCAGCACCTGGTAACCGCTGTCCAGCACGCGGTTCACCACCTCGGCAAAGGCTTTTTCATACGCAGCCTGAGTCGTGCCGAGGCGTTTATCGAAGGGCGCAAGTTCACGCAGGGTAATGGCGACGGTTTTCTGTTTTGCCGCCACGTCCAGCCAGTGCTGTACCGCGTAGCTGGCCTGGAAGCTGTCATCCTGATGATCCACCAGCCAGGCGGTGTCTACGCCGTGCTCCACTTTGGTGGTGTCGATTTCGCTGCGCTTCATCATGTCGAGGCTGACCGATTCGCGCAGGATCAGCGCGTCACAGTGGCCGAAGACATAGTTCGCCAGCTGGTTGAACTGCGGATCCTGGAACGGCCCGACGCTGTGGCCAATCATAAACAGCGGTTTTTTCGCCATAAAGGTGCAGAGCGCATGCTCAAACTGTGGCACGCCGTACAGGTCGACGAAGAACGAACCGCCCACCTGAATAATGGCGTCATAGCCGGACAGCAGACGCACGAAATCGGTAAAGCCCTGCGCGATGGCGATGTTGCGCAGCTTGCCGGTGTCGGTTACGCGAGAAAGCAGCACCTGATGCTGGTAGCGGCGACGCAGTACTTTCTTCACGCGCCCCATCACGCCCGCAGCGTTGTTGTGCTGTTTCATCTGGCTGTAGAGCGGGTCGCCCATCACCGGGCGGTTCAGTAACCAGGATGAGCTGACCGGATAACGGCTCATCACATCCACTTCTGTCTCAGGCTTAAGGGTGTTAATTGCATCCAATAAACCGCGCAGGATGGCGCTGTCGCCACGGTTGCCGCAGGTATGGTTGCCAAGAATAAGTAATTTCATAATGGCCTCGTAAAATTAGCCTGCGCGAAGCAGCGTTTTCATTTTTTCGTTACGGCAAAACTGGCGCTTTATCTCAACCACCAGCGCATTGCGTGACAGTACAATCATCACGCCGAATGCCAGCGCGCCTGCCGCGACCTGCACCGCAAGCAGCGCCGCCAGCGGCAGATGCCCGTTGAGCACCACGCCCAGGCCGTAGCTCACCGCCAGAGTCGGTAAGGAGAGATAAAACGGCAGCCACAGGCTGAGAATGTACTGACGGTAGCTGGAGCCCAGCACCGGTTTGATCATCACGAAGTAGCTCAGCACGGTATTGACGATCTGCACCAGCAGGAAGCCGAGCGTCACGCCAATGGCGCCCGCCATGTGCCCGCCCACAATGATTGCCGGAATAAACAGGAAGGTTTTAAACACGTTGAACTTGAAGCTGATATCCACGCGCGCCTTCGCCATCAGCAGAGAACCAATCGGGTTCCCCACCGAGCGCAGCAGCCCCACAACGCACAGCAGTTGCAGGATCGGGATGATGCTGTTCCACTTCTCGCCAAACACCAGCGGTACGAAATTGCTGGCGACCACCATCAGCCCCAGCAGTACCGGGAAGTTGATGATCCCCACCACGGAGAGCAGCTTGTAAAAGTTCACGCGCAGCTTCTCTGTATCGTCCTGAATTTTGGCGAACGCCGGGAACAGCACGCGGGTAATGATTGGGTTGAGCTTCATCGGTGGGACAACCGCGACGTTATACGCCAGGTTGTAGCCGCCCGCGACGCTCGCGCCCAGAATGCGCGCCAGCACCAGCGTAGAGAGGTTAGTATTCACATAGTTGATAATGCTGTCTGCCGTCAGCCACGCGCCGAAGCGCAGGTTGGATGAAACAGACGCCAGCGAAAAATGCAGTCCCGGGCGATAAATCTTGCGGCCAAAGAAGCCAAACAGCAGCGTGCGCACGGCAGAGTTAACGAGGTAGCCGAGAATGGCGGTCATCGCCAGCGGCCAGAAATGGGCGCTGACAACGGTGAAGGTAAAGCCCGCCAGCACGGCGCTGGTTTCAATCATGCCGATTTTGTTGAACTCCAGCTCTTTCTGCATCAGCGCGCGGAACTGCTGCCCGTGCGGGATCACCACGAAAGCAAACGACAGGGTGCGCATCAGCGGCGCCAGGTCCGGGTTATGCAGCACGCCGGCAATCACATCGCTCAGCAGGAACACCAGCACAAAGACGAAGATACCCAGCCCAACGTTCAGCCAGTAGAGGGTGGTCAGCTCAAGATGGCTAATCTCTTTGCGCTGGATAATGGAGTTGGCGATACCAAAGTCCGACAGCGTATCGGCCAGGGCGATAATCACCAGCGAGACGGTCAGCAGACCAAACTGGTGGTTATCGATAATGCGCGCCAGCACCGTCATCTGCACCAGGCCGAGGCCAATGATGACGATGGTGGCCATGGCTGACCATTTTGCGCCGCTGATGGTTTTTTCTCGTAAGCTCATCTTAGTACGCCGCTTTGTTCACGAAGCCTTTGAAAATGGTCAGAAAAACAATCTTGATATCGAACCAGAGGCTCCACTCGCGGATGTACTCCAGATCGAACTCGATGCGTTTTTCCATTTTTTCCAGCGTGTCGGTCTCGCCGCGCCACCCGTTGATCTGCGCCCAGCCGGTGATGCCTGGCTTCACCTTATGGCGCAGCATGTAGCCTTCAATCAGGGTACGGTACTGCTCGTTATGGGCCACGGCGTGAGGACGAGGCCCGACGATGGACATCCCGCCGGTGAACACGTTGATGAACTGCGGCAGCTCATCGAGCGAGGTACGGCGCAGGAAGTTACCCACGCGGGTGACGCGCGGATCGTTCTGCGTCGCCTGGGTCACCACCTTGTCGTTCTCCATCACCTTCATGGAGCGGAATTTCCACACCATGATCGGCTTACCGTCCATGCCGTAGCGGGTCTGACGGAAGATGATCGGCCCCGGAGAGCTGAGCTTCACCGCCAGCGCAATGCAGCACAGCACCGGGGAGATCAGCAGCAGGATCAGGGACGAAAGTACGATATCCTCCACGCGCTTCAGCACGCGGTTAATCCCCGACAGCGGCGTGTCGTACAGTGGAACAACCGGTACCCCGTTCACCTCTTCGATACGGGAGTGGAGAATATTGAAGGTAAACACGTCAGGGATGAGGATCACCGAGCAGGTTGTATCGGCCAGCTCGCGCATCAGTGTCTTGATGCGGGATTCATCTTTCATCTGCATGGCGATGTAGACGTTGTGAATTTTGCCGGCTTTCGCGTCTTCTATCAGCTGTTCGTAGCTGCCCGCCCAGTCAGATGGTACGCCGCCGGGCTTCGCGTCGTGATAAACCCCCACCACTTCAAAACCTAACCACGGCTCTTTGCGGAAGCTGTCGAGCAACACCTGTCCCACCGGCAGGTCGCCCGCCACGGCAACAAAGCGACGGTTATACCCACGGTTGCGCAGCCAGCCCGCGCCAAAGCGGATCAGCGAGCGGCAGACCACCATGCCAACGCTGGTTAACAGATACCAGCAGAGATAGGTCACAAGCCGATTATCAAAATCATGGCTGAACGCCACCAGGCCTGCGCTGAAAATCAGGCTTAAGGTCCAGTTCTGGAGCAGCAGCATCAGTTCGGTGGTCATTTTGACGCCACGCCATGAACGATAGAAATCGGTCATGCCGCCGATCATCTGAAACACCACCAGCGCAATCAACGCCATCAGCAAGTGCATGTATAAGAACGGCTGCCCGCTGACCCAACACACCGCCCACAGTCCGCCGACCATGATGGTGATATCAGAAAAACGCTGCACCATAGAGATTAACGATGCATTCGTTCTCGCTCGCTCGCGCTTTTTTAGATTTGTCATCGTTGTTCCTTTAGTTCTAAACCTTTCCCCTCGCCCCTCACCCCGGCCCTCTCCCCAAAGGGGAGATGGTTAGGGTGAGGGGTAAGGTTTCTTTTTACTGATTCAACAGCGCCAGAATGTCCTTCGTTCGGGCTTCCATCAGCGCGGTATCGGCGCGGGACTCCACGTTCAGGCGCACCACCGGCTCGGTGTTGGAAGAGCGCAGGTTGAAGCGCCACTGCGGGAACGCCATGCTGATACCGTCGGTACGGTCAATCTCCAGCGCATGAATGGCAAAGTGGTGCTCTACGCGGGCAATGGCCTCAGCGGGCTGTGCCAGTTTGCTGTTGATCTCCCCGCTCGCCGGAAACGCCGCCATGCGGTCGCGCACCAGTTCGCCCAGGCTCTGTCCTTTCAGGCACAGCAGCTCGGTTACCAGCAGCCACGGGATCATCCCGCTGTCGCAGTAGGCAAAATCACGGAAATAGTGGTGGGCGCTCATCTCGCCGCCGTAGATGGCGTCTTCCTCGCGCATACGCTCTTTGATAAACGCGTGGCCGGTTTTAGACATCACCGGCTCGCCGCCCGCGGCCTTCACCACGTCGACGGTGTTCCAGGAGAGGCGCGGATCATGAATGATCTTCGCCCCCGGGTTTTTCTCAAGGAACGCTTCCGCCAGCAGGCCAACGATGTAATAGCCTTCGATAAACTGCCCTTTCTCGTCGAACAGGAAACAGCGGTCGAAATCGCCGTCAAAGGCGATACCCATATCGGCGCCGTGCTCAATCACCGCGTTGCGGGTGTCGTCGCGGCACTCCGGCAGCAGCGGGTTAGGAATACCGTTCGGGAAGTTGCCGTCTGGCGTGTTGTGCACTTTGACGAAGGTCACCGGCACGTTCAGCGCCTTAAAGCGGGCTTCAAGTGCATCGACAACCGGGCCTGCCGCGCCGTTGCCGGAGTTAATCACCAGCTTCAGCGGTTTGAGGTTCGCCACGTTGATGTAGCCCAGCAGGTGGTCGATGTACTCTTTTTGCAGGTTGATCTGCTTATAGCTGCCGCGCTTCGCTTCGTTCACCGGCGGGAAGTCGTTGGCCTCGGCCAGACGTTGCACGTCGCGCAGACCGGTGTCGCCGCTGATAGGACGCGCGCCCTTGCGCACCAGCTTCATGCCGTTGTAGTCCATCGGGTTATGGCTGGCCGTCACTTCGATACCGCCGTCCACGCCGAGGTGGAAGGTGGCAAAATAGATCTCTTCGGTACCGGAAAGGCCAATGTCCAGCACGTCGACGCCCGCGTCCTGTAGCCCTTTCGCCAGCGCCAGCTTCAGGGATTCGCTGGTGAGACGCACGTCGCCGCCCAGCACGATAGTTTGTGGTTTCAGGTATTCGCCGTACGCGCGGCCGATGCGCCACGCAATGTCTTCGTTCAGCTCTTCGCCCAGCTTGCCGCGAATATCGTAGGCTTTAAAACAGGTTAATTTTTCCATGATGACCCCTTTTTCAGGCAACAGTTGGCCCGCCCGTTAACAGGCTTAATTGTTTTTTATTCATTCGTAGGCCGGATAAGCGAAGCGCCATCCGGCGTTAAGACGGCGCTACACCCGCCCGTAGCGGTCCTGGAAGCGCACGATATCGTCCTCTTCCAGATACGAACCGGAACGCACCTCAATTAAGTCGAGTGGAATTTTCCCCGGGTTTTCCAGGCAGTGCGTGGCACCCAGCGGAATATAAATGGACTCGTTTTCACCGAGCAGCTTCACTTCACCGTTGATGGTCACTTTGGCGGTTCCCGCCACCACTACCCAATGTTCGGCGCGGTGATGGTGCATCTGCACCGACAGCCCTTCACCCGGCTTCACGGTGATGCGTTTCACCTGATAGCGCTCGCCAGCGTCGATGGAGTCATATTTGCCCCACGGGCGGTAGACTTCACGGTGAATATGGTGTTCGTGGCGGCCATCGGCCTTGATCTTCTCCACCACTTTTTTAACGTCCTGCACGGCATTACGGTCGGCAATCAGCACCGCGTCTTTGGTCTGCACGACCACCAGATCTTTCACCCCTACCGTGGTGACAAGGCCAGATTCGGCGTAGACGTAGCTGTTTTCCGTTTTGTGGCTGATCACATCACCGTGATGGACGTTACCCTCCGGGGTATGCGCGCTAATCTCCCACAGTGACGACCAGGAGCCAACGTCGCTCCAGCCCGCATCCATCGGCACCACTACCGCATCTGCCGTACGTTCCATCACCGCATAGTCAATGGACTCTTCCGGACAGGCGAGGAAGGCTTCTTCGTCCACGCGGATAAAATCAAGATCCGGATCCACCACCGCCATCGCTTTTTCGCAGGCATTTAAGATATCCGGGCGATATTTTTCCAGCTCTTCCAGGTAGCGACCGGCGCGGAACAGGAACATACCGCTGTTCCAGTAGTATTCACCGCTGGCCACGTAGGCCTGGGCGGTTTCCAGATTCGGTTTTTCGACAAACTGCGCCACGTCAAAGGCCACGCTGTCGCCTTCACCAGGCGTAACGCTGCCGCGGCGAATGTAGCCATAGCCGGTTTCCGGAAGATCCGGCACGATGCCGAAGGTCACCAGCTTGCCGTTCTCAGCGTAAGGAATCGCTGCGCGAACCGCGTCGCGGAAGGCGTCTTCCTGCTGAATAACGTGGTCAGCCGCCAGCACCAGCATCAGCGGGTCGCAGTCCGGGCTGCTGCGTTTTGCTGCCAGCGCCGCAAGAGCAATAGCAGGCGCGGTGTTGCGTCCGGCAGGCTCCAGAATGATATTTTCGGTCAGTTTATTCAGCTGGCGCAGTTGCTCGGCAACGATAAAGCGGTGCTGCTCGTTACAGATCACCACCGGGCTTTCACACTCCACGCCGTGCAGACGGTTAACCGTCGTTTGCAGCATGGTGAGGTCGCCCTTCAGACACAGAAATTGTTTTGGATAAAGCACGCGGGACAGTGGCCACAACCGGCTCCCGGATCCACCCGCCATTACGACCGGATACAAAGTGGTTTGACTCATGATTTATCCCCGTATATCTGCAATAAATTGGCTCAGCACGTTCTCTTTCTCGAGCGTGCGTTCGGCATATTCACGTGCCACCGTGTTCTCTTTTGGCATGGCGAGTGCCTGCTCAATTCCGGTCACCAGCGCAGGAACCGATTCTGGCTCTACGCAAACGGCAATGCCCGGGTAGCTGTTGCACAGCTGGCCTAATTCTGTTGCGGCTTCTGCCGTAATCACCGCGTTTCCGCCCACTGCCAGAATGTTGGTCAGCTTGGACGGCAGCACCGCATCCGCCGCGCCGCGTTTTTGCACCACCAGATGGCAATCCGCCATTTTCAGCAGCGCGGGCAGCGCGTCATAAGACTGAAGCGGGAAGAAGCGGATGTTGGTCAGTCCGCGCTCGCTGGCCATTTTTTCCAGCCGCGCTTTACCGCCGCCCTGCCCGACTATCACGAACATCCACGGGTGTTCGCTCAGCTGAAGCGCGGCGTCAATCACGCTCTCCAGCCCCTGTTTTTCGCCGATGTTGCCTGAGTAAAGAATGATTTTTTGATCTTCAGGCAAACCGAGCTGCGCGCGTAACGCCTGCGCATCCTGGTCTGTCACATCGCGGAAACGCGCCACTTCGGACCAGTTCGGAAAGAAGATCACCTTCTCCGCCGGGACACCCTTCTCCTGCGCCTTGTTCATCATCGAGCGCGAGATGGTCGAGACGTAATCCACGTTGTGCAGGCCGCTGCGCTCAAAGGCGCTGGCGAGCTTCGCCACCTTGCCGCCCTTGCCTTTCCCGGCCATCCCCAGCCCGAGCATGGCGTCCACTTCATAATCCTGAATGTGCAGCAGGGTGCGCGCGCCGGAGAGTTTTCCCAGCAGGCGCATGCCTGGCGTGCAGAACAGCGTCGGCACCACGCCGATGATGCGATCCGGCTTCCAGCGACGTTGCGCCATCAGCGGGAAAAAACTGCTCAGGGCAAAGCTGCCCAGATGAATTAAACGTTTCAGCGTCGAGGGCTGTTTCGGCACGTAGAGCGGGCAGCGCCAGACGGTCACAGCCCCCTCTTCGCGGCGGTAGCGCCAGCTGGAATAGCGTTCGCCTACCTTCCACTCCGGGTAATACGGCGGGGCGGTAATCACCCGCACGTCATGTCCCTGGCTCGCCATCCACTCGACCATCTCGCCGGTGTATTTCCCGATACCGGTAAGCTCCGGCGAGTAGTTAATTCCGTAGACGAGGATTTTCATAGGCCTGGCACCTCGGCCTGACGTTCCGCAAGGAAGTACGCCCGACTGTTGTCATGGACATTGTCGCTTGCCAGCAGCGCCTCTGGCGTTAACCAGCGGTAATCGTCATGCTGAGAATCAGGCAGACGCAGGTCTGCCTCACTCACCTTCAGGCGGAACCCCAGCACGACATAGTGCGTGGTGAACCCGGTGCCCGAAAAGTTATCGTCATAGAAGTGCTGCCAGACCCCGTAAAACTGGCCCGCTGCCATCGGCAGTTGCAGGCCCAGTTCCGCCAGAGTGAGACGCTCAAACGCATCGCTTAGCGTCTCATCCTTCTGCACGCGCCCGCCGGGCACGAACCAGAAGCCCTGTGCAGGACGATTGGTTCGTTTCCCCAGCAAGAACTCGCCGCGTTCGTTCTCCACGATCAAATCAATTGAGATGAGCGGAGTGGAACGCACCACCGTGGCAAAATCTTCCTGACTTAAAAACATCATTACCCCCGGAAGCGGTGCTGGTTTTCCAGGAACCACTGGTAGGTGCTGGCCAGCCCCTGCTCCAGTGAGACCTCGTGATACCAGCCAAGCTGATGCAGACGGGTCACGTCCAGCAGCTTGCGCGGCGTGCCGTCCGGTTTGGTGGCATCAAACACCACGCGTCCTTTGTAGCCCACCACCTGCGCGATGGTCTGCGCCAGCTCGCGAATGGTGCAGTCCACGCCGGTCCCGACGTTAATGTGCGACAGCATCGGCTCGGTGTTTTCCTGCCACACCTCGCGATCCAGCTCCATGACGTGAATGCTGGCTGCCGCCATATCGTCCACGTGCAGGAACTCGCGCATTGGCGTACCGCTGCCCCACACCACCACGTCCGGGGCGTTTTCGGCAGTCGCCTCGTGGAAACGACGCAGCAGCGCCGGGATCACGTGCGAATTGCTCGGGTGGAAGTTGTCGTGCGGTCCGTAGAGGTTGGTCGGCATCACCGAGCGATAGTCGCGGTTATACTGACGGTTGTACGATTCACACAGCTTGATCCCGGCAATTTTGGCAATCGCGTACGGCTCGTTGGTGGCTTCCAGCGTGCCCTGCAACAGTTCGCTCTCGGCGATCGGCTGTTTCGCCATTTTTGGGTAGATACAGGATGAACCGAGGAACAGCAGCTTGTTCACGTTGTGCAGATGCGCCGCGTGAATGATGTTGCTCTCAATCATCATGTTCTCGTAGATGAAATCCGCCGGGTAGGTGTTGTTAGCGACAATGCCGCCCACCTTCGCCGCCGCCAGATACACCTGGTCGATACGTTCGCTGGCGAAGAAGTCCTGCACCGCTTTGCTGTCAAGCAAGTTCAGCTCGTCGCGGGTGCGAACAATCACCTCAACGTCGCCCCGCTGTTCAAGCTGGCGGACAATCGCGGAACCCACCATTCCGCGATGACCGGCGACAAAAATACGTTGTTTTGTCATTCTCAGGACTCCAGCGCGATGGCAACCTCGTAGCCATGGGACTTGAGCAGGGAGTGTTTTTTCGCTGCTTCAAGATCTTTGGCCACCATCTCGGATACCATTTCTTGCAGGGTGGTTTCTGGTTTCCAGCCCAGCTTCTCGTGCGCTTTGGTTGGGTCGCCCAGCAGGGTTTCCACTTCAGCAGGACGGAAGTAACGCGGATCCACCTGAACAATCACGTCGCCTGGCTTCACGCCCGGTGCGTCGTGGCCGGTCACGGAAACAACGATACCCTTCTCTTCCACGCCGGTGCCTTCGAAGCGCAGCTTGATGCCCAGCTGTGCCGCAGCCATCTCAACGAACTGACGTACGGAGTACTGCACGCCGGTCGCGATCACGAAGTCTTCTGGCTGTTCCTGCTGCAGCATCATCCACTGCATTTTCACGTAGTCTTTCGCATGGCCCCAGTCACGCAGGGAGTCCATGTTGCCGAGGTGCAGGCAGGATTCCAGACCCTGAGCGATGTTGGCGATAGCGCGGGTGATTTTACGGGTCACGAAGGTTTCGCCACGACGTGGGGATTCGTGGTTGAACAGAATGCCGTTACAGGCGTACATGCCGTAGGATTCACGGTAGTTCACAGTGATCCAGTAAGCGTACAGTTTCGCTACCGCGTACGGAGAACGTGGGTAGAACGGCGTAGTCTCTTTCTGTGGAATTTCCTGCACCAGGCCGTACAGCTCAGAGGTAGATGCCTGATAGAAACGGGTTTTCTTCTCAAGACCCAGGAAGCGAATCGCTTCCAGCAGACGCAGGGTACCCATGGCGTCCACGTCAGCGGTGTATTCCGGGGATTCGAAGGAGACCGCAACGTGGCTCATCGCGCCCAGGTTGTAGACTTCATCCGGCTGTACTTCCTGCAGGATGCGGGTCAGGTTGGAGGTATCGGTCAGGTCGCCGTAGTGCAGGTGGAATTTCGGGTTCGCCGCGTGAGGATCCTGATAAATATGATCGACACGTTCGGTGTTAAATGAAGACGCACGACGTTTAATACCGTGTACTTCATACCCTTTTTCCAGCAGTAACTCTGCCAGGTAAGAACCATCCTGCCCGGTAACGCCGGTGATGAGAGCGACTTTAGACATGTTTATATTCCTCTACTTATGAATTTAATCAGTTTCAACGCGTTCGCGTATCACCACTGCGGGGTTGCCACGGCAAATTTTATTTGCCGGTAGCGATTTAAAAACGCTGCTGCGGGCACCGACTACCGTGCCATCGCCAACAGAAACACCGGGTGCAACAAAGACGTCTGTTGCCAGCCAGCATTTTTCACCGATCACAACAGGCGAAGCGGTAATATCAAAATGCGGGCTCATAAAATCGTGGCTGCCGGTGCACAAATAACACTTCTGTGAAACCACCGAATTTGCGCCAATCGTAATCTCGCCAAGGGTATATAACACCGCGTCATCCCCTACCCAGGCGTAATCCCCAAGCGTTAATTTCCAGGGA
>NZ_JABMCU010000005.1:0-55450 GCF_013179605.1 Enterobacter sp. CM29
GTAAAATGGTTCAGGCGCCAATCTTCCACGTAAACGCGGATGACCCGGAAGCCGTTGCTTTCGTTACCCGTCTGGCGCTGGACTTCCGTAACACCTTTAAGCGCGACGTGTTCATTGACCTCTTCTGCTACCGCCGTCACGGCCACAACGAAGCGGATGAGCCAAGTGCAACCCAGCCGTTGATGTACCAGAAAATCAAAAAACACCCGACGCCGCGTAAAATCTATGCTGACAAGCTGGAAAGCGAAAAAGTGGCGACGCTGGAAGATGCGACCGAAATGGTCAATCTTTATCGCGACGCGCTGGACGCGGGTGAATGCGTGGTCAAAGAGCTGCGCCCAATGAACATGCACTCCTTTACCTGGTCGCCGTACCTCAACCACGAGTGGGACGAGAGCTACCCGAACAAGGTTGAGATGAAGCGTTTGCAGGAGCTGGCTAAACGCATCAGCACCGTGCCGGAAGCGATCGAGATGCAATCCCGCGTGGCCAAGATCTATGGCGACCGCCAGGCCATGGCGGCGGGTGAAAAGCTGTTCGACTGGGGCGGCGCGGAAACGCTGGCCTATGCGACGCTGGTTGACGAAGGTATTCCGGTTCGTCTGTCCGGTGAAGATGCGGGTCGTGGCACCTTCTTCCACCGTCATGCGGTTGTACACAACCAGTCTAACGGTTCAACCTATACTCCGCTTCAGCACGTGCATAACGGTCAGGGCCAGTTCAAGGTCTGGGACTCCGTGCTGTCAGAAGAAGCGGTTCTGGCCTTCGAATACGGCTACGCCACCGCAGAACCTCGCACCCTGACTATCTGGGAAGCGCAGTTCGGTGACTTCGCCAACGGTGCGCAGGTCGTCATCGACCAGTTCATCTCCTCCGGTGAGCAGAAGTGGGGCCGTATGTGTGGTCTGGTGATGTTGCTGCCGCACGGCTATGAAGGACAAGGGCCGGAGCACTCCTCCGCGCGTCTGGAGCGTTATCTGCAACTCTGCGCCGAGCAGAACATGCAGGTCTGCGTGCCGTCCACCCCGGCTCAGGTGTACCACATGTTGCGTCGTCAGGCGCTGCGCGGTATGCGCCGTCCGCTGGTGGTCATGTCGCCAAAATCCCTGCTGCGTCATCCGCTGGCGGTTTCGAGCCTGGATGAACTGGCTAACGGCACCTTCCTGCCAGCCATCGGTGAAATTGACGAGCTGGATCCGCAGGCCGTTAAGCGTGTCGTAATGTGTTCTGGTAAGGTTTATTACGACCTGCTGGAACAGCGCCGTAAGAACGATCAGAAAGATGTCGCCATCGTGCGTATCGAGCAGCTTTATCCGTTCCCGCATCAGGCGATGCAGGAAGTACTGAAACAGTACGCTCACGTTCATGATTTTGTCTGGTGCCAGGAAGAGCCGCTCAACCAGGGCGCATGGTATTGCAGCCAGCATCATTTCCGTGAAGTGATTCCATTTGGGTCTGCCCTGCGTTATGCAGGTCGCCCGGCCTCCGCCTCTCCGGCGGTAGGGTATATGTCCGTTCACCAGAAGCAGCAACAAGATCTGGTCAATGACGCGCTGAACGTCGATTAATTAAAGGATACATAATGAGTAGCGTAGATATTCTTGTTCCCGACCTGCCTGAGTCCGTAGCAGATGCAACCGTCGCCACCTGGCACAAAAAACCAGGCGACGCGGTAACCCGTGACGAAGTGCTGGTAGAAATCGAAACTGACAAAGTGGTACTGGAAGTACCGGCTTCAGCGGATGGCATTCTGGATGCAGTCCTGGAAGACGAAGGTACGACCGTGACTTCTCGCCAGATCCTGGGTCGCCTGCGTGAAGGCAACAGCGCGGGCAAAGAGTCCAGCGCGAAATCTGAAGAGAAAGCGTCTACCCCAGCCCAGCGCCAGCAGGCGTCTCTGGAAGAGCAAACCAATGACGCGCTTAGCCCGGCGATCCGTCGCCTGCTGGCTGAGCACAGCCTCGATCCGGCAGCCATCAAAGGCACCGGCGTGGGTGGCCGTCTGACTCGCGAAGATATCGACAAGCATCTGGCAAAAGCGCCTTCAGAGGCGAAAGCGGAAGCGAAAGCCCCTGCGGCAGCACCAGCGGCACAGCCAGCTCTGGGCGCACGTAGCGAAAAACGCGTGCCGATGACCCGCCTGCGCAAGCGCGTGGCCGAGCGTCTGCTGGAAGCGAAAAACTCCACCGCGATGCTGACCACCTTCAACGAAGTCAACATGAAGCCAATCATGGACCTGCGCAAGCAGTACGGTGACGCGTTTGAAAAACGTCACGGTATCCGTCTGGGCTTCATGTCCTTCTACGTGAAAGCGGTAGTTGAAGCGCTGAAACGCTACCCGGAAGTGAACGCGTCTATCGATGGCGATGACGTGGTTTACCACAACTACTTCGACGTCAGCATGGCGGTTTCTACCCCACGCGGCCTGGTCACCCCGGTTCTGCGTGACGTGGACACCCTGGGTATGGCTGACATTGAGAAGAAAATCAAAGAGCTGGCCGTGAAAGGCCGCGACGGCAAACTGACCGTTGAAGACCTGACCGGCGGTAACTTCACCATTACCAACGGTGGCGTGTTCGGCTCGCTGATGTCTACCCCGATCATCAACCCGCCGCAGAGCGCGATCCTGGGTATGCACGCCATTAAAGATCGTCCAATGGCGGTAGACGGTAAAGTTGAGATCCTGCCGATGATGTACCTGGCGCTCTCATACGATCACCGCCTGATCGACGGCCGCGAGTCCGTAGGCTTCCTGGTTGCCATTAAAGAGCTGCTGGAAGATCCAACGCGTCTGCTGCTGGACGTTTAGTAACTATTTAGCATCACCTGCCCTGTAGGCCGGATAAGCGTAGCGCCGGTCTACAGGTTTGAAGATAACGATTACCCTGAAGGATGGATAGAACACATGAACTTACATGAATATCAGGCCAAACAGCTGTTTGCCAGGTCAGGCTTACCGGCTCCGGTGGGTTATGCCTGTACTACCCCGCGTGAAGCAGAAGAAGCCGCATCTAAAATCGGTTCCGGCCCGTGGGTAGTTAAATGTCAGGTTCACGCTGGTGGCCGTGGTAAAGCGGGCGGTGTGAAGATTGTTAAGAGCAAAGAAGAGATCCGTGCGTTTGCTGAACATTGGCTCGGCAAGCGTCTGGTAACCTACCAGACAGATGCGAATGGCCAGCCGGTCAACCAGATCCTGGTTGAAGCGGCAACCGACATCGCGAAAGAATTGTACCTCGGCGCAGTCGTAGACCGTAGCTCCCGTCGCGTGGTGTTCATGGCATCTACCGAAGGCGGCGTGGAAATCGAAAAAGTGGCGGAAGAGACCCCGCACCTGATCCACAAAGTGGCAATCGATCCGCTGGCGGGCCCAATGCCTTACCAGGGACGTGAGCTGGCGTTCAAACTGGGTCTGGAAGGCAAGCTGGTTCAGCAGTTCACCAAGATCTTCATGGGGCTGGCGACCATCTTCCTGGAGCGCGATCTGGCGCTGATCGAGATCAACCCGCTGGTGATCACCACCCAGGGCGACCTGATCTGCCTCGACGGCAAGCTGGGCGCTGACGGCAACGCGCTGTTCCGCCAGGCGGATCTGCGCGAAATGCGCGACCAGTCTCAGGAAGATCCGCGTGAAGCGCAGGCTGCCCAGTGGGAGCTGAACTACGTGGCGCTGGATGGCAACATCGGCTGCATGGTTAACGGTGCGGGCCTGGCAATGGGCACCATGGACATCGTTAAGCTGCACGGCGGTGAGCCAGCGAACTTCCTCGACGTGGGCGGTGGCGCAACCAAAGAGCGCGTAACCGAAGCGTTCAAAATCATTCTCTCTGACAGCAACGTAAAAGCGGTTCTGGTGAACATCTTCGGCGGTATCGTACGTTGCGACCTGATCGCCGACGGTATCATCGGCGCGGTAGGAGAAGTGGGCGTTAACGTTCCGGTTGTTGTACGTCTGGAAGGGAATAACGCTGAACTCGGCGCGAAAAAACTGGCTGACAGCGGCCTGAATATTATTGCAGCGAAAAGTCTGACGGATGCAGCTCAGCAGGTTGTTGCCGCAGTGGAGGGGAAATAATGTCCGTTTTAATTAATAAAGATACCAAGGTTATCTGCCAGGGCTTCACCGGTAGCCAGGGGACTTTCCACTCCGAACAGGCGATTGCCTACGGTACGCAGATGGTTGGCGGCGTAACGCCAGGTAAAGGCGGCACCACGCACCTGGGCCTGCCGGTGTTCAACACCGTGCGTGAAGCAGTAGAAGCGACGGGCGCAACCGCGACCGTGATCTACGTTCCAGCGCCGTTCTGCAAAGACTCTATTCTGGAAGCGATCGACGCAGGCATTAAGCTGATCATCACCATCACCGAAGGCATCCCGACGCTGGATATGCTGACCGTGAAGGTGAAGCTGGACGAAGCAGGCGTGCGCATGATCGGCCCGAACTGCCCAGGCGTTATCACCCCAGGCGAATGCAAAATCGGCATCATGCCGGGCCACATTCACAAACCGGGCAAAGTGGGCATCGTGTCCCGTTCCGGTACCCTGACCTATGAAGCAGTTAAGCAGACCACCGATTACGGCTTCGGCCAGTCCACCTGCGTGGGCATCGGCGGTGACCCGATCCCAGGCTCTAACTTCATCGACATCCTGAAGCTGTTCCAGGAAGATCCACAGACCGAAGCGATCGTGATGATCGGTGAGATCGGTGGTAGCGCGGAAGAAGAAGCGGCTGCTTACATCAAAGATCATGTGACCAAGCCGGTGGTGGGTTACATCGCGGGTGTGACCGCGCCGAAAGGCAAACGTATGGGTCACGCGGGTGCGATTATCGCTGGCGGTAAAGGTACGGCTGATGAGAAATTCGCAGCACTGGAAGCCGCAGGCGTGAAAACCGTTCGCAGCCTGGCGGATATCGGTGAAGCACTGAAATCCATCATTAAGTAAGTCCTCTCTGCTCCCCGAATGGGGCGCGTTGAAGTATAAAAAAATGTCCGTTTCGACATGGTTGGCCGCTGTAAAGCGGCCTTTTTTTATTGTCTGCGTTTAGCCACCAGAGTGAATTTATAGTCGTCGGTATTAAACACGTTGCGACTGTATTCAAATACCCGGCCGTCTTTCAGGAAGCCGCGGGAAACTTTTTCAAGAATTGGTTTTGCCGGATCGAGCGCCAGGGCGGCAATCGCCTCGTCCGATGGCATGACTGGCACCAGCTCCTGCTCGCTGCGATCGATAACCAGCTTTTTGACCTGCTCAATGTAATGGTATTTCGACTGTTCCATCACTTCCCAGGTGAGGTCGGGGAACATCGCCAGCGGCATCCATGTCTCTTCCAGATTCACCGGCTTTTCCCTGATGAAGCGTACGCGCTTGACGTGCCAGACCTTATCATCCGGATTGAGCGCCAGTTTTGCCGCGAGCCACTCATCGGCTTTCACCACTTCGAAGACGCTGACGTCGCTGTGCGTATCAACGTTGCGATCCGCCAGTTTTTCGTAAAAGCCGGTAAGCTGATAAATATCGTAATTCACCCGCTCCTCTTTTACATACGAGCCACTGCCCTGAATGCTTTCGATGATCTGCTCGTCGGCGAGCAGCTTCAAAGCCTGCCGCACGGTGACACGGCTAACGTTAAATGCCTCCTGAAGGCTGGATTCCGTCGGCAGCGCGTCTCCGGGTTTTAATTCCCCGGCGTTAATCTTCTCGCGGAACGCATCGGCGATCTGCCGGTACATCGGTTTATTGCCCATTGTGTTACGCCTTTTTAATACCTTTTTAGGGGAATTATGCCTTCAGTGACTGATTTGTAAATAATACAAATTAAATACAAATATCGTTGTTAGTGAAAATGATCACATAAATGTATTATCCAGTCTGCCACAATCCTCCCCAGACAATAACTTTGGATAGGTGAGGATCTTATGAACCTGACGACTCTGACCGACCCCCGTGCT
Source organism: Enterobacter sp. CM29 (assembly GCF_013179605.1). Lineage (NCBI taxonomy): Bacteria > Pseudomonadati > Pseudomonadota > Gammaproteobacteria > Enterobacterales > Enterobacteriaceae > Enterobacter > Enterobacter sp. CM29. The sequence goes on from NZ_JABMCU010000005.1 coordinate 5,949, forward strand.
GTCTGCGTGCAGGCGCAGTTTACCAGCCGTGATGAGGCAATCCGTCAGCTTGCGACGCGGCTGGTAGCGTTGGGCAAAATAGCCGACGCCGATACGTTTCTGGCAGAGGTTTTCCATCGCGAATCGCTTGGCCCGACGGCGCTGGGCGAGGGGCTGGCCGTACCCCATGGTAAATCAGCGGCAGTAAAGGAAGCGGCTTTTGCCGTGGCAACACTGCGCGAGCCGCTGATCTGGGAAGGCGTGGACGGACCGGAGGAGGTCGAGCTGATTTTTTTGCTCGCCATTCCTCCCGCACAAGCGGGATCAACGCATATTCAGGTGCTGACGGAACTGACGTCCCGCCTGGCGGATGACGTTCTCAGGGCGCACGTGATGACGGCGACCAGCGCGGAAGCGGTGCTTGCTGCGCTGGAAACGGCGCCTGAGGCGCAAGAAACCGCCGTCGCAGAGAATGCCCCGACGATCGTCTGCGTTACCGCCTGTCCGGCCGGGATCGCCCATACCTACATGGCAGCGGAATATCTCGAAAAAGCGGGACGTAAGCTCGGCGTCAATGTAGTGGTCGAAAAGCAGGGGGCAAACGGTATTGAGGGGCGCATCACCGCGCAGCATTTGCAGGAGGCAAAAGCGTGTATCTTCGCGGCGGAAGTGGCGATCAAAGAGCGTGAGCGTTTTCAGGGGATCCCCGCCATTTCCGTGCCTGTCGCGGAACCCTTGCGCCATGCGGAAGCGCTCATTGAGCGTGCGCTGACGCTACAGCCTGTATCCGATGCGCGTCCTGCGCACGTCGACACGGACGCGAAAAAGTCCGTTAAAACCGAACTCAAGCAAGCGCTGCTCAGCGGTATCTCCTTTGCGGTGCCGCTGATTGTCGCTGGCGGCACGGTGCTGGCCGTGTCGGTACTCCTGGCGCAAATCCTGGGCTTGCAGCACCTGTTCGATCAGGAAAACTCGTGGCTGTGGATGTACCGCAAACTGGGCGGTGGGATGCTCGGCATTCTGATGGTCCCTGTTCTGGCGGCCTATACCGCTTACTCGCTGGCGGATAAACCTGCGCTTACGCCGGGCTTTGCGGCGGGCCTTGCCGCCAATATGATCGGCTCCGGCTTTCTGGGGGCCATCGTCGGCGGGCTGATTGCGGGCTACCTGATGCGCTGGGTGAAAAACCACATCCGGCTGAGTAGCCGCTACAACGGCTTTCTGACCTTTTATCTCTATCCGGTGATTGGCGTACTGGGCGCAGGCAGCCTGATGCTGTTTGTGATCGGCGAACCGGTGGCCTGGATCAATAACGCTCTGACCGCCTGGCTTAATGGTCTCTCCGGCGCGAACGCGCTGCTGCTGGGGGCGATCCTGGGCTTTATGTGCTCGTTCGATCTGGGCGGTCCGGTCAACAAAGCCTCTTACGCGTTCTGTCTGGGCGCGATGGCCAACGGCGTATACGGGCCTTATGCGATCTTCGCCTCCGTCAAAATGGTTTCGGCCTTTACCGTGACGGCATCAACGATGCTGGCTCCGAATCTGTTTAAACAGTTCGAAATTGAGACCGGCAAATCCACCTGGCTGCTGGGGCTGGCGGGCATCACCGAAGGGGCAATTCCGATGGCTATCGAGGATCCGTTGCGAGTCATCGGCTCATTTGTTCTGGGGTCAATGGCGACCGGAGCGATTGTCGGAGCGATGGGTATTGGGCTCTCCACCCCGGGCGCGGGCATTTTCTCTCTCTTCTTACTGCATGATGCCGGGCTGGGCGGCGTGATAGCCGCTGCCGGGTGGTTTGGCGCCGCGCTGGTGGGCGCCGCAATCTCTACGCTCATTTTACTGCTCTGGCGACGCCAGGCCGTGAAGAGCGGTACCTACGTGACTGAAGACATACCATCCTAAACACGCACTGACAGGAAACGAAGATGAAAGCTGTATCTCGCGTTCATATCACGCCACATATGCACTGGGACCGGGAGTGGTACTTCACCACCGAAGCGTCACGTATTCTTCTGGTCAATAATATGGAAGAGATCCTCACCCGTCTTGAGCAGGACGCAGAGTATAAATACTACGTTCTCGACGGCCAGACGGCGGTGCTGGAAGATTATTTTGCCGTGAAACCGGAAAACAGGCCACGCGTGAAGGCGCTGGTGGCGGCCGGGAAGCTGATTATCGGGCCGTGGTATACCCAGACGGATACCACCCTTGTCTCCGGCGAGTCGATTGTGCGCAATCTGATGTACGGCATGCGCGACTGTCTGGCCTTTGGCGAGCCGATGAAAATTGGCTATCTGCCGGACTCCTTCGGCATGTCTTCCCAGCTGCCACACATTTACAACGGTTTTGGCATCACGCGCACCATGTTCTGGCGCGGCTGTTCCGAGCGGCACGGTACCGATAAAACCGAATTTCTCTGGCAAAGCCAGGACGGCAGCGAAGTGACGGCACAGGTGCTGCCGCTGGGCTACGCGATTGGTAAGTACTTACCGGAGGATGAAGCCGGACTGCGCAAACGGCTCGACAACTACTTCGAGGTGCTCGAAAAAGCCTCCGTGACGAAAGAAATTTTGCTGCCTAACGGCCATGATCAGATGCCGCTCCAGCAGAACATATTTGCGGTGATGGATAAGCTGCGCAAAATCTATCCGCAGCGTCAGTTTGTGATGAGCCGCTTCGAGGAGGTGTTTGACCATATCGATGCGCACCGCGATGAACTGGCGACGCTGAAAGGGGAATTTATTGACGGTAAATATATGCGGGTGCACCGGACGATCGGCTCCACGCGGATGGACATCAAAATCGCCCACGCCCGGATAGAGAATAAAATCGTCAACGTCCTCGAGCCGTTGGCTACGCTTGCCTGGACGCTGGGCTTTGACTATCACCACGGCTTGCTGGAAAAAATGTGGAAAGAGATCCTCAAGAATCACGCCCACGACAGTATCGGCTGCTGCTGCAGCGATAAAGTGCATCGCGAGGTGATGTCACGCTTTGAGCTGGCGGAAGACATGGCTGATAACCTGACGTGCTTCTATATGCGCAAGATTGTCGACAACATGCCGCAGAGCGAGGAAGACAAACTGGTGATGTTTAACCTCACGCCCTGGCCGCGTGAGGAAGTGATCAACACCACGATACGTCTGCGCGCCAGCCAGTTCCGCCTGTTGGACGAAAAGGGAAATGAAATCCCTTATTATCTCCGCAGCGCGCGTGAGATAGACCCCGGGCTGATTGACCGGCAGATAGTGCATTACGGCAACTACGATCCCTTCATGGAGTTTGACATCCAGCTCAACCAGATCCTGCCATCTATGGGTTACCGCACGCTCTATATCGAGCCGCACGTGGCCGGCAAACTGCAGACGCCAGATAAATCGCCGGAGGCGTTACTGGAAAATGCTTTCTGGGAAGTAACGTTAAACGAGGACGGTACTTTGCGTCTGCTCGATAAAGCGTCCGGGCTTATCTATGACCGCGCGCTGGAAATTGAAGAGAGCTCGGATGATGGCGATGAGTACGACTACTCGCCTTCACGGGAAGAGTGGAGACTCTCTTCCGCGCAGGGCGAACATGAGGTTGAGGTGATCCACGAGGCCTGGCAGAGCAGGGCGGTGATCCGCCATCGAATGGCGGTGCCAGCGGATCTCGCTGAACGTTCTGCGCGTCAGCAGACGGGAACGCTTGAGGCAGAACTCACGGTCACGCTCAGCCATAACAGCCGACGTATCGACGTCGAGGCACGTCTCGGAAATCACGCGGATGACCACCGTGTGCGGGTGCTGATCCCGACACCATTCACCACAGAGACGGTCTTAGCCGATACCCAGTTTGGTTCGCTGACGCGCCCTGTACAGGATGAAGCGATGGCAAACTGGCAGGAGGAGGGATGGAAGGAAGCGCCGCTGCCGGTGTGGAATCTGCTCAACTACGCGGTGCTCCAGGAACGGCGTAACGGGATGGCGCTATTTACCGAAGGGTTGCGCGAATTTGAAGTAACAGGTGAGCGTCAAAACACGTTTGCCCTGACGTTGCTTCGCGGCGTCGGGTTGCTTGGGAAGGAAGACTTACTTCTGCGCCCTGGCAGACCGTCCGGGATCAAAATGCCTGTGCCTGATTCGCAGATGCGGGGCCAGTTAACCTGTCGCTTTAGCCTGTTCAGTTTTAATGGTACGCCCGTCAGTGCTGGCGTTGCGCAGCAGGCGAAGTCGTGGTTAACGCCAGTGCACTGTTATAACAAAATTCCGTGGGATGCGATGAAGCTTAACCGTGCCTCTTTCACCACACCCTGTAGCTATAGCCTGCTAACGCTGGCGCCTAACGGATGTGTACTCAGTGCGCTGAAAAAAGCGGAGGATCGTGACGAGATGATTCTTCGTCTGTACAACCCTTCGGAGACCCGCTCCTGTGACGTGGCTTTGTCTGTGAACCGTGAGGTCCAGGCCTGTTGCGAAACGGACATGAATGAGGTGTGCAAAGCGCAAGGGGAGGAGGGCTCAGCCATTACGGGGTCTTTCAGGCCAGGCCAGTCACGCACCTTCAGCATAAAAATTGAAAGGTAATCTCAAGAACAATATCAAGGCCGCATCCCCTGCGGCCTTTATTTCATCAAATAGTCACCAAAGGGTGTTAATTTTAAGATTAGCGAAGGTGAATGAAATGTAATCTTTTAGGCGGGTAGTAAAACGAAAGAAAAATACTGTGAAGCGGATAACATTATATGTTTCTCTCCCTGCAAAAAGGTCTTTTTTCACGCGCGTTAATAAAAATCACAACTGTTTATATTATCTTCTGGCTTTTATAACCATTAATGCCTTTAAATATACATGTTATTAACAAGGTTTTTACTATCCATGCCACAAAGAAACATCATTAACAGTACCGGCTGTTTTTGATTTAAATCAATGTTTAATCCTTGGAAAAAGGCTCCAAAAGGCGTTAAATTGTTCCCGATCAAAATGGCCGAAAAGTGGTAATTTTGCTATAAATTGATCGCCGTCGAAAAACGTAAATCTGTTCGAATAAAAACCTGTTTATTGTAAGGGTTTTGCAGCGTATTATATTTACGGGATCAATTTGGTTTTTTCTTAACGTATTTGTAACCTTTCATCATTGCTTTTTCCTCCTGTAGAGAATAAGCAACGAAGAAGGGAAGCAGATAACTTTGTATTGGGGCATGCGTGTGGATCCTTATCTAACGGGGTTCACTCTCGGAGTCTTCATGCGATGAGCAAGGAGTCATAATGTTAGACGTAGTCGAACTGTCGCGCTTACAGTTTGCCTTGACCGCGATGTACCACTTCCTTTTTGTGCCGCTGACGCTCGGTATGGCGTTCCTGCTGGCCATCATGGAAACGGTTTACGTCCTCTCCGGCAAACAGATTTATAAAGATATGACCAAGTTCTGGGGCAAGTTGTTTGGTATCAACTTTGCGCTGGGCGTGGCAACCGGTCTGACCATGGAGTTCCAGTTCGGGACAAACTGGTCTTACTATTCCCACTATGTAGGGGATATTTTCGGTGCGCCGCTGGCCATTGAAGGTCTGATGGCCTTCTTCCTCGAATCCACCTTTGTAGGTCTGTTCTTCTTCGGTTGGGACCGTCTGGGTAAAGTCCAGCATATGGCGGTAACCTGGCTGGTGGCATTAGGCTCCAACTTGTCCGCACTGTGGATCCTGGTGGCGAACGGCTGGATGCAAAACCCAATCGCATCTGATTTCAACTTCGAAACCATGCGTATGGAGATGGTCAGCTTCGCTGAGCTAGTCCTGAACCCGGTTGCCCAGGTTAAATTCGTGCACACCGTGGCGTCTGGCTATGTGTGCGGCGCGATGTTCGTGCTGGGCATCAGCTCCTACTATATGCTGCGCGGCCGTGACTTCGCGTTCGCCAAGCGTTCTTTCGCTATCGCAGCAAGCTTCGGTATGGCCGCGATTCTGTCCGTTATTGTTCTGGGTGATGAATCCGGTTACGAAATGGGTGACGTGCAGAAAACCAAACTCGCCGCAATTGAAGCTGAATGGGAAACCCAGCCGGCACCGGCAGCGTTTACCCTGTTCGGCGTGCCTGACCAGGACGCGCAGGAAAACCGCTTCGCCATTCAAATTCCTTACGCTCTGGGTATTATCGCCACGCGCTCCGTCGACAAACAGGTGACTGGCCTGAAAGATCTGATGGTGCAGCATGAAGAGCGTATCCGTAACGGGATGAAAGCCTACTCGCTGCTGGAACAGCTGCGCGCCGGCTCTACCGACCAGGCCGTTCGCGATCAATTTAACGACGTGAAGAAAGACCTCGGTTACGGTCTGCTGCTGAAACGCTATACCCCGAACGTCTCCGACGCGACGGAAGCGCAGATTCAGATGGCAACCAAAGACTCTATTCCACGCGTTGCGCCGCTGTACTTCGCGTTCCGCATCATGGTGGGTTGCGGCATTATCATGCTGCTGATCATCGCGGCCTCGTTCTGGTCAGTCATTCGTAACCGTATCGGTGAGAAAAAATGGCTGCTGCGCACCGCGCTGTACGGTATCCCACTGCCATGGATTGCTATCGAGTCCGGCTGGTTTGTTGCGGAATATGGCCGTCAGCCATGGGCGATCGGTGAGGTGCTGCCAACAGCGGTAGCGAACTCCTCCCTGACCGCAGGCGACCTGATCTTCTCCATGCTGCTGATTTGCGGTCTGTACACCCTGTTCCTGGTGGCTGAACTGTTCCTGATGTTCAAGTTCGCGCGCCTTGGCCCAAGCAGCCTGAAAACCGGTCGCTACCACTACGAGCAGTCTGTTACGACTACTCAGCCGGCACGCTAAGACAGGAGTCATCAAATGATCGATTATGAAGTATTGCGTTTTATCTGGTGGCTGTTGATCGGCGTTCTGCTGATTGGTTTTGCGGTCACCGATGGTTTCGATATGGGCGTGGGCATGCTCACCCGTTTCCTCGGTCGTAATGACACCGAGCGTCGAATCATGATCAACTCCATCGCCCCGCACTGGGACGGTAACCAGGTGTGGCTGATCACCGCAGGCGGCGCGCTGTTCGCTGCCTGGCCGATGGTTTACGCGGCTGCGTTCTCCGGCTTCTATGTGGCGATGATTCTGGTGCTGGCCTCTTTATTCTTCCGTCCGGTAGGTTTTGACTACCGCTCCAAGATTGAAGACACCCGCTGGCGTAACATGTGGGACTGGGGCATCTTCATTGGTAGCTTCGTTCCACCGCTGGTCATTGGTGTGGCGTTCGGTAACCTGTTACAGGGCGTACCGTTCCACGTCGACGAATATATGCGTCTGTTCTACACCGGTAACTTCTTCCAGCTGCTGAATCCGTTTGGTCTGCTGGCGGGCGTGGTGAGCGTGGCGATGATCATCACCCAGGGCGCAACCTATCTCCAGATGCGTACCGTGGGTGAACTGCACCTGCGTTCCCGTGCGACCGCTCAGGTGGCGGCGCTGGTGACGCTGGTCTGCTTCGCGCTGGCAGGCGTGTGGGTCGTGTACGGTATTGATGGCTACGTGGTGACCTCCGCCATTAACCATACCGCACCGTCTAACCCGCTGACCAAAGAGGTGGCGCGTCAGGCTGGCGCATGGCTGGTGAACTTCAACAATATGCCTGCGCTGTGGGCTATCCCTGCTCTGGGTGTGCTGCTGCCACTGCTGACAGTGTTAATGTCTCGTCTGGAGAAAGGCGCTATGGCGTTCGTGTTCTCTTCCCTGACGCTGGCGTGCATTATCCTGACGGCAGGTATTGCTATGTTCCCATTCGTGATGCCATCCAGCACCATGATGAATGCTAGCCTGACCATGTGGGATGCAACGTCCAGCCAGTTGACGTTGAACCTGATGACGTACGTTGCTTGCGTGTTCGTGCCGATTATCCTGCTCTACACCGCCTGGTGTTACTGGAAAATGTTCGGTCGCATCACTAAAGAACATATCGAAAGCAACACCCACTCTATGTATTAAGTAAGGAGCTGAATATGTGGTATTTCGCATGGATTTTAGGGACGCTTCTTGCCTGTGCATTTGGTGTCATCACTGCCCTGGCGCTTGAGCATGTAGAAGCGTCTAAAGCAGGTGAAGATAAGCACTAATGAATATTATCGCAACGTTATATGCGGTAATGGACAAGCGCCCCCTGCGGGCGCTTTCCCTCATTATGGCATTACTGCTGGCGGGCTGTATCTTCTGGGACCCGTCGCGCTTCGCGGCTAAAACCAGCGAGCTTGAGATCTGGCACGGCTTCCTGATTATGTGGGCGGTGTGTGCAGGTGTGATTCACGGTGTCGGCTTTCGTCCGAAAGCGCTTCACTGGCAGGGCATCTTCTGCCCGCTGATTGCCGATCTGGTTCTTCTCGCCGGTTTGATTTTCTTCTTCTTCTGAATAAGAAATGTCCGTTAATGATATGGGCTTACCCGAGCCCATAAAAATTTACTCTCCGTTTACTTTCCCCCATTCCAAACCATCATTCCCGCGCGTATAGTAGCGAAGTTTGAAAGCTCCAACTTTTCTTGTATTACCGGGATGTAAAGTGAATACAACGCTGTTTCGATGGCCGGTACGTGTCTATTACGAAGATACCGATGCCGGTGGTGTGGTCTACCACGCCAGCTACGTTGCTTTTTATGAACGGGCACGCACAGAGATGCTGCGCCATCATCACTTTAGTCAACAGGTGCTGTTGGCTGAGCGAGTTGCCTTCGTGGTACGCAAGATGACGCTTGAGTATTTTGCGCCTGCCAGACTCGACGATATGCTCGAAGTCCAAACAGAAATTACATCAATGCGCGGAACTTCACTGGTTTTCACGCAGCGGATAGTCAATGCAGAGAACACGGTACTGAACTCAGCTGAAGTCCTGATTGTCTGTGTTGATCCAACCATAATGAAGCCTCGTGCGCTTCCTAAGTCTATTGTCGCGGAGTTTAAGCAGTGACTGACATGAATATCCTTGATTTGTTCCTGAAGGCAAGCCTTCTGGTTAAACTTATCATGTTGATTTTGATTGGTTTTTCAATCGCATCCTGGGCCATCATCATCCAGAGAACGCGTATCCTCAATGCCGCTGGCCGCGAAGCCGAAGCGTTTGAAGATAAGTTCTGGTCGGGTATAGAGCTTTCTCGTCTCTATCAGGAAAGCCAGGGACGCCGTGATAACCTTTCAGGCTCCGAACAAATTTTTTATAGTGGTTTCAAAGAGTTCGCTCGCTTACACCGTGCTAACAACCATGCGCCGGAAGCCGTGGTAGAAGGTGCGTCGCGTGCGATGCGCATTTCCATGAATCGCGAACTGGAAAATCTTGAAACGCATATTCCTTTCCTCGGAACCGTTGGCTCCATCAGCCCGTATATCGGCCTGTTTGGTACGGTGTGGGGGATCATGCACGCCTTTATCGCCCTGGGGGCGGTGAAGCAGGCAACCTTGCAGATGGTGGCACCGGGTATCGCAGAAGCACTGATCGCGACCGCAATCGGTCTGTTCGCGGCAATTCCGGCGGTAATGGCGTACAACCGTCTGAACCAGCGCGTGAATAAACTGGAACTGAACTACGACAACTTTATGGAAGAGTTCACCGCGATTCTGCATCGTCAGGCGTTTACCAGCACCGAGAGCAACAAGGGGTAAACCATGGCCAGATCGCGTGGACGAGGTCGTCGCGAGCTCAAGTCCGAAATCAATATCGTTCCGTTACTGGACGTGCTGCTGGTGCTGCTGCTGATCTTTATGGCGACAGCCCCCATCATCACCCAGAGCGTAGAAGTTGATCTGCCGGATGCGACAGAATCACAGGCGGTAAGCACCAATGACGATCCTCCGGTCATCATTGAGGTTTCCGGCGTAGGGCAGTACAGCGTGGTGGTCGAGAAGGATCGTATGGATCAGCTCCCCCCAGAGCAGGTTATTGCTGAAGCGCAACGACGCCTGGAGTCAAATCCGAAGACGGTCTTCTTAATCGGTGGTGCGAAAGACGTACCATATGATGAAATTATCAAAGCGCTGAACTTGCTACATAGCGCGGGCGTTAAGTCAGTTGGCTTAATGACTCAGCCTATTTGATCATCTGCGTAGTTTTTGGGAACCGATAGTGTCAAAGGCAACCGAACAGAACGACAAGCTTAAGCGAGCGATAATCGTCTCCGCAGTGCTGCACGTGATTCTTTTTGCAGCGCTGATCTGGAGTTCGTTCGATGAGCACATTGATGCATCGGGCGGTGGTGGAGGCTCATCCATCGACGCCGTCATGGTAGATCCCGGTGCGGTAGTGCAGAACTATAATCGTCAGCAACAGCAGCAGGCGAGCGCAAAACGCGCTGAAGAGCAGCGTGAAAAACAGGCGCAACAGCAGGCGGAAGAGCTGCGTGAAAAGCAGGCCGCCGAGCAGGAACGTTTGAAGCAGCTTGAGAAAGAGCGTTTGCAGGCGCAGGAAGCCGCGAAAGAGCAGGCGGAGCAGCAGAAACAGGCTGAAGCCGCAGCGAAGAAAGCTCAGGAACAGCAGAAGCAGGCGGAGGAGGCGGCAGCCAAAGCCGCAGCAGACGCTAAGGCGCAGGCAGATGCTCAGGCGAAAGTAGCCGCAGAAGCAGCGAAAAAAGCCGCTGCTGACGCGCAGAAGAAGGCCGAAGCAGAAGCCGCGAAGAAAGCCGCTGCTGATGCGAAGAAGAAAGCGGAAGCCGAAGCCGCGAAAAAAGCCGCTGCTGACGCACAGAAGAAAGCCGAAGCAGAAGCCGCGAAGAAAGCCGCCCAGGAAGCAGAGAAAAAAGCGGCCGCCGAAGCGGCGAAGAAAGCGGCTGCCGCTGAGAAAGCTGCGGCAGAAAAAGCCGCCGCTGCGGAAAAAGCCGCTGCTGATAAAAAAGCTGCAGCTGAGAAAGCCGCTGCCGATAAGAAAGCAGCAGCCGAAAAAGCCGCTGCTAAAAAGGCCGCTGCCGCTGAGAAAGCTGCCGCAGCCGCAGGAGTTGACGATCTGCTGGGCGACCTGAGTTCCGGTAAGAATGCACCGAAAACGGGCGGTGGGGCGAAAGGAAATGGACAGCCGTCAAAAGACAGCGGTACCTCCGGAGCCAACGGTGGGGCAACAGGTGCAGATATCAGTGCTTATGCCAAACAGATCCAGGTTGCGATTCAGAGCCGACTCTTTGATGCAGGCCTGTATCAGGGCAAGCAATGCGTGCTGCACATCAATCTTGCGCCAGACGGCAGGTTGAAAAGCGTGACGTCTGAAGGGGGCGATCCTGCGCTCTGTCAGGCTGCGCTGGCCGCAGCCAGATCGGCGAACATTCCTAAACCGCCTAGCGAGGCTGTTTATGAAAGGATAAAAGATGCCAAACTGGACTTTAAGCTGTAATCAACTCTGCTAACAGAAGTATGAAAAACAGTCTATGGTCGTAAGCAGGATAAGTAGTTTTGTCTATTTGAGTTTGTTAACATTCTGCTAAATTATCGTGGGTAAGGTTACCCAGATAAGGGAGATATGATGAAGCAGGCATTACGTGTAGCAGTTAGTTTTTTAATGCTGTGGGCAGCTGTACTGCACGCAGAAGTACGTATCGAAATCACCCAAGGGGTGGACTCGGCGCGTCCGATTGGTGTCGTTCCGTTCCAGTGGGCAGGCCCGGGCGCTGCGCCTGAAGATATTGGCGGCATCGTTGCCGCTGACCTGCGTAACAGCGGTAAATTTAACCCCTTAGATCGTTCTCGTCTGCCTCAGCAGCCGGGTACTGCGCAGGAAGTTCAACCTGCAGCATGGTCTGCACTGGGTATTGATGCCGTGGTTGTCGGGCAGGTTACCCCTGCGCCAGACGGCGGCTATAACGTCGCTTATCAGCTGGTGGATACCGGCGGTGCGCCGGGTACCGTTCTGGCTCAAAACACCTATAAAGTGAACAAGCAGTGGCTGCGTTACGCAGGCCACACGGCGAGTGACGAAGTGTTTGAGAAGCTGACCGGTATTAAAGGTGCGTTCCGTACCCGTATCGCGTACGTGGTACAGACCAACGGCGGCCAGTTCCCTTATGAGCTGCGCGTCTCTGACTACGATGGTTACAACCAGTTCACCGTACACCGTTCACCGCAGCCGCTGATGTCTCCGGCATGGTCTCCGGACGGCTCAAAGCTGGCGTATGTGACCTTCGAAAGCGGCCGCTCCGCGCTGGTCATCCAGACGCTCTCTAACGGTGCCGTTCGTCAGGTTGCGTCATTCCCACGTCACAACGGTGCACCTGCGTTCTCTCCGGACGGTACCAAACTGGCGTTTGCCCTGTCTAAAACCGGTAGCCTGAATCTGTACGTAATGGATATTGGTTCTGGTCAGATCCGTCAGGTCACGGATGGTCGTAGCAATAACACTGAACCAACCTGGTTCCCGGACAGCCAGAATCTGGCCTTTACGTCCGACCAGGCGGGTCGTCCACAAGTTTATAAAGTGAATATCAACGGCGGAGCAGCGCAGCGTATTACCTGGGAAGGTTCTCAGAACCAGGATGCTGACGTCAGTGCCGATGGTAAAACAATGGTAATGGTCAGCACTGCGGGTGGTCAGCAGCACATTGCCAAACAAGATCTGGTAACGGGAGGCGTACAAATACTGTCGTCAACGTTCCTGGATGAAACGCCAAGTCTGGCACCTAACGGCACCATGGTAATCTACAGCTCTTCTCAGGGGATGGGATCCGTGCTGAATCTGGTTTCTACAGATGGGCGTTTCAAAGCGCGTCTTCCGGCAACTGATGGACAGGTAAAATCACCTGCCTGGTCGCCGTATCTGTAATAATAATTAATTGATTACTAAAGGAATCTTAGAAATGCAACTGAACAAAGTGCTGAAGGGGCTGATGATCGCTCTGCCTGTTATGGCAATCGCAGCGTGTTCTTCTAACAAGAACGCAAGCAATGACCAGAGCGGCGAAGGCATGATGGGTGCCGGCACCGGTATGGACGCTAACGGCAATGGCAATATGTCTTCTGAAGAGCAAGCGCGTCTTCAGATGCAGCAGTTACAGCAGAACAACATCGTTTACTTCGATCTGGATAAATACGACATCCGTTCTGACTTCGCTGCAATGCTGGATGCGCACGCAAACTTCCTGCGTAGCAACCCGTCTTACAAAGTCACCGTAGAAGGTCATGCGGACGAACGTGGTACTCCGGAGTACAACATCTCCCTGGGTGAACGTCGTGCAAACGCTGTTAAAATGTACCTCCAGGGTAAAGGCGTTTCTGCTGACCAGATCTCCATCGTTTCTTACGGTAAAGAAAAACCAGCAGTACTGGGTCACGACGAAGCGGCTTACTCCAAAAACCGTCGTGCCGTACTCGTTTACTAAGAGAATTGCATGAGCAGTAACTTCAGACATCATCTGATGAGTCTGTCGTTACTGGTTGGAATAGCGGCCCCCTGGGCCGCTTTTGCTCAGGCACCAATCAGTAGTGTCGGCTCAGGCTCGGTAGAAGACCGGGTCACTCAACTCGAGCGTATTTCTAACGCTCACAGCCAGCTTTTAACTCAACTCCAGCAGCAGCTTTCCGATAACCAGAATGATATTGATTCCCTTCGTGGTCAGATCCAGGAGAGTCAGTATCAGCTTAATCAGGTTGTGGAGCGCCAGAAGCAAATTTTGTTGCAGATGGATAGCCTGAACAGCGGCGGAGCAGCAGCACAGCCAGCAGCAGGCGATCAAAGCGGTGCGGCGACGCCTGCACCTGCGGCAGATGCCTCCGCGTCGTCTGGAGCGCCTGTACAAAGCGGTGACGCGAATACGGACTATAACGCGGCCATTGCCCTGGTACAGGACAAATCGCGCCAGGACGATGCTATCGTTGCGTTTCAGAACTTCGTTAAGAAGTACCCTGATTCTACTTACCAGCCAAATGCGAACTACTGGCTGGGTCAGTTGAATTACAACAAGGGTAAAAAGGATGATGCGGCGTTTTATTTTGCCTCTGTGGTGAAAAATTACCCGAAATCACCGAAAGCACCTGATGCGATGTATAAAGTCGGCGTGATCATGCAGGACAAAGGCGACACTGCAAAAGCCAAAGCGGTTTATCAGCAGGTGGTTGCGAAATTCCCGGGTACAGACGGCGCCAAACAAGCGCAAAAACGTTTGAGTTCGATGGGTTGATTATCGCATGACCAGAAATCGCGTTATTTCTGGTCGTGCAGCATGATTCCTAAGCAGTTAAGTGATCTTCATCGAAATTTTTGTTGCGCAGAATTCTTAAATCAGTAATATATGCCGCCGTTGCCACGGGATATCAAACAACGTGAAAGCAGCGCAAAAGTGGGTCGTTAGCTCAGTTGGTAGAGCAGTTGACTTTTAATCAATTGGTCGCAGGTTCGAATCCTGCACGACCCACCACTTAAAGCAGTTCCGGCAGTACAGAGTGGGTGATTAGCTCAGTTGGTAGAGCATCTCCTTTACACGGAGGGGGTCGGCGGTTCGAGCCCGTCATCACCCACCACTCGGGTCGTTAGCTCAGTTGGTAGAGCAGTTGACTTTTAATCAATTGGTCGCAGGTTCGAATCCTGCACGACCCACCAATTTTATTGGTTCCGAGTGATAATTCAGGCAACACCCGAATGGGTCGTTAGCTCAGTTGGTAGAGCAGTTGACTTTTAATCAATTGGTCGCAGGTTCGAATCCTGCACGACCCACCAGCCTGAATAGATTTGAAGTACATCCCGCAAGGGGTCGTTAGCTCAGTTGGTAGAGCAGTTGACTTTTAATCAATTGGTCGCAGGTTCGAATCCTGCACGACCCACCAATTTTAATGTCTTACTCAGATATTACACGTGAAGGATAACGTTGCTTTAGCAACGGCCCGAAGGGCGAGGCGAAGCCGAGTCATCCTGCACGGCCCACCAGTGTAGAAAGGCGCCCTAAAGGCGCCTTTTTGCTATCTGTCTTTCGCCAGTACCTTGTTGGTCGGGTAAGGCGAAGCCACCAGCCGACAAATGCTACCGGCATCAATTCCCGATGACATTCCCCCTCAAATTCGCTATCTTGTTTAGTATATAAAACACCATTGCCTCATTTTTGTTAGCTCATGCAAAACAAAGGCAATATTGTTAAGCCAGTAAAACGAGAAGCCATAATGAGTGTGATGTTTGATCCCGAAACCGCAATCTATCCCTTCCCGCCGAAGCCAGCTCCGCTAAGCCGGGATGAGAAGCAGTTCTATCGTGAAAAAATCAAGCGCCTCCTTAAAGAGCGTGATGCGGTGATGGTGGCGCATTACTACACCGACCCGGAAATTCAGCAGCTGGCGGAAGAGACGGGTGGCTGTATCTCAGACTCCCTGGAGATGGCGCGTTTCGGTGCTAAGCATTCAGCCTCCACGCTGCTGGTCGCGGGGGTTCGTTTTATGGGTGAAACGGCAAAAATCCTCAACCCGGAAAAAACGATTCTGATGCCTACGCTGAATGCCGAATGTTCTCTTGACCTCGGTTGCCCGATTGATGAGTTCACCGCCTTCTGTGATGCCCACCCTGACCGTACCGTGGTGGTCTATGCCAATACGTCTGCGGCGGTGAAAGCCCGGGCAGACTGGGTAGTAACGTCCAGTATTGCCGTTGAGCTGATTGAACATCTGGACAGCCTGGGGGAGAAAATCATCTGGGCGCCCGATCGTCACCTGGGAAACTACGTACAAAAACAGACCGGTGCGGATGTACTGTGCTGGCAGGGCGCCTGTATCGTTCACGACGAGTTTAAGACCCAGGCACTGACCAGGATGAAACGCTTATACCCGCAGGCCGCAATTCTGGTGCATCCGGAGTCGCCGCAGTCGATTGTTGAGATGGCGGACGCAGTCGGCTCAACCAGCCAGTTGATAAACGCGGCAAAAACCCTGCCGCACAAGCAGCTCATCGTGGCGACCGATCGCGGTATCTTCTATAAAATGCAGCAGGCCGTACCAGAAAAAGAGCTGCTCGAAGCGCCAACCGCCGGAGAAGGGGCGACCTGTCGAAGCTGCGCGCACTGCCCGTGGATGGCGATGAATGGACTTAAGGCGATAGCGGAGGGGCTGGAGATCGGTGGCGCAGCGCATGAGATCCACGTAGACGCCGCCCTGCGCGAAGGCGCGTTAATTCCGCTTAACCGTATGCTGGATTTTGCGGCTACACTACGTACTTAACTTATTACGCCCCGGAGAAAAAATGGATTTTTTTAGCACACAGAACATCCTGGTTCATATCCCGATTGGTGCGGGCGGCTATGACCTGTCGTGGATTGAAGCGGTAGGTACGCTGGCCGGTTTACTCTGTATCTGGCTGGCCAGCCTTGAGAAGATCAGTAACTATGCGTTCGGGCTGATAAACGTCACGCTGTTTGCGATCATCTTCTTCCAGATCCAGCTCTACGCCAGCCTGCTTCTGCAGCTGTTCTTCTTCGCGGCCAATATCTATGGCTGGTACGCCTGGTCGCGGCAAAACAGTCAGCAGGAGGCGGAGCTGCAAATCCGCTGGCTGCCGTTGCCAAAAGCCATTGCCTGGCTCGCGGCCTGCGTGGTGGCAATCGGCTTTATGACCGTCTTTATTGACCCGGTATTTGCCTTCCTGACGCGCGTGGCGGTCTCGGTCATGTCGGGTCTGGGATTAAACGTGACGATGCCTGAGCTTCAGCCTGATGCCTTCCCGTTCTGGGATTCCTGCATGATGGTGCTGTCGATTGCCGCAATGATCCTGATGACCCGTAAATACGTTGAAAACTGGCTGCTGTGGGTGGTCATCAACGTGATTAGCGTGGTGATTTTTGCCCGTCAGGGCGTTTATGCCATGTCGCTGGAGTATATGCTGCTGACCGTCATTGCCCTGAACGGTAGCCGCATGTGGATCAACAGCGCGCGTGAGCGTGGCTCTCGTGCGCTTTCCCGCTAATGGTGATGCTCGTGTGAGTGGCCGGACTGCGCCTCGTTCAGGTGACAGTCTGGCCCGTTACAGGGCTGATACTCCATCTGGATGGTGGAGTGCGCAATTTCGTAGTGATGCTCAAGGAAGTGCCGAATACGTTCAAGCAACGCATCGTGATCGTGGGGCGGAATAACCTGAACGTGCAGCGTCATAAGCGGTTTCTCACCCACCAGCCAGACGTGAACGTGGTGAACGTTAAGGACTTCAGGAATGGAACGACACAGATTGCGTTTTAGCTCGCCAATATCCAGCGACGTGGGAGCGCCTTCCAGCAGTTCATTCACGCTCTCTTTCAACAGCCGCCAGGCACTGCGTAATACAAGGCACGATACCAGCACCGAAAGAATCGGGTCGATGGGGGTCCAGCCCGTACCCATAATGATCAGCGCGGCGACGATGGCACCTACGGAACCCAGCAGATCGCCCAGCACGTGAAGCGCCGCGGCCCGTACGTTCAGATTTTTTTCGCTGCTGCCGCGGTGCAATATCCAGAATGCCAGAATATTGGCGACCAACCCGGCAATAGCAATCACCATCATCGTCGTTCCGGCTACCGGTTGTGGATGACGAAAGCGCTGAAACGCCTCCCAGACGATAAGAATGGTAATAACCACCAGTGCAATCGCATTCACGAACGCAGCAAGTGTGGTCAGTCTGAGCCAGCCAAAGGTGTGGCGGGCATTGGGAGGGCGACGGGCAAACTGCACGGCCAGCAGAGCAAACAGGAGCGCGGCAGCGTCGGTCAGCATATGCCCGGCATCGGCCAGCAGCGCCAGCGATCCGGAGATCAGTCCGCCTGTCACCTCAATAATCATAAAGGTGGCAGTGACGCCAAAAGCCAGCAGAAGCCGTTTGGCATTTTCATCGCCAGTGGAGTGGGAATGGGAGTGGGAGTGCGCCATGGTATCGTTCCTGATTTATTATTATTTTTAGTGTAGCGTTTTTAAGAGCTTAAATAAAAAAGGAGAGCATTCGCTCTCCCTCTTTTACCTTACGGAAGGTTACTGGGTAGTACCGTCCGTTTTGGTATTGGCATCGCTGCCCACTTTGTCATTCGGGTCCGGGCATTTCCCGTCTTTACACATTGAGTTTTTGTGAACTTCGTCAGTGCTCATACCGTCATGGTTCATCGTGCCGGTATTCGTACCGCCGGTGTTGGTATTGCCCGTGTTGATATTACTGTTATCAACATTATTTGGCGCGATATTCTGTTTTGCATCCGGCGCAACCTGGCCCGCTTCGGCAGCGGCATTCGCGTCGCCGTTGCTGCCGGAGGAGCCTGTATCGGCTGCCAGTACGCTACCGCTTGCCAGGGTAAGGGTTGCCGTCAGGAAAAGCGTAGTCAGTTTCGTCATTTTCATCATGGTGCTCCTGTTCTTATCGTTACGCTGGATAACATTCTCCAACAGTGCATCTTGTTCAGTGGTGAAAGATCCCAGATTCCTGAATTATGTCAGGATGGAATCGCGTATAAGTATTTAAAAACAGTCGTTACAAGTAAAAAGCTTAGGCGAGATCTCATTTTTCGCTATTTTGTTGCGTATTTTAGGCGAATTCCAGGAATTATCTGCGCGAAGTGTAAAAGCCCGTTTACACTTCGTGACCGACAAGTTAGATTGAAAGCATTGCTTTCATTACTAAAGATATGGCAGAGCCGGAAAGAAGATGAATTATCAGAACGACGATTTACGCATTAAAGAGATCAATGAGTTATTACCTCCCGTAGCGCTCCTTGAAAAATTCCCCGCCACCGAAAATGCCGCCAACACGGTGTCTCATGCCCGCAAGGCGATCCACAAGATCCTGAAAGGTAGCGACGATCGTCTTCTGGTGGTCATCGGACCGTGCTCCATTCACGATCCTGCTGCGGCCAAAGAGTACGCGTCACGTCTGCTCACCCTGCGCGAAGAGCTGAAGGGCGAACTGGAAATTGTGATGCGCGTTTATTTCGAAAAACCGCGTACCACCGTGGGCTGGAAAGGGTTGATCAACGATCCGCACATGGACAACAGTTTCCAGATCAACGACGGCCTGCGTATTGCGCGTAAGCTGCTGCTGGAGATTAACGACAGCGGGCTGCCTGCAGCCGGAGAATTCCTCGATATGATCACCCCGCAGTATCTGGCTGACCTGATGAGCTGGGGCGCTATTGGTGCGCGTACGACTGAATCGCAGGTTCACCGTGAGCTGGCGTCTGGCCTGTCATGCCCGGTGGGTTTCAAAAACGGCACTGATGGCACCATCAAAGTCGCTATTGATGCCATCAATGCGGCTGGCGCGCCGCACTGCTTCCTGTCGGTGACTAAGTGGGGCCACTCGGCTATCGTGAATACCAGCGGTAATGGCGATTGCCATATCATTCTGCGCGGCGGTAAAGAGCCTAACTACAGCGCAAAACACGTGGCGGAAGTGAAGGCGGGTCTGGAGAAAGCGGGACTGGCGCCGCAGATCATGATCGATTTCAGCCATGCGAACTCAAGCAAACAGTTCAAAAAGCAGATGGAAGTTGGTGCAGACGTTTGTCAGCAAATCGCCAACGGTGAACGCGCAGTGATTGGGGTGATGATTGAGAGCCATCTGGTGGAAGGCAATCAGAACCTGGAGGGCAGCGAGCCGCTGGTCTACGGTAAGAGCGTGACGGATGCCTGCATTGGCTGGGATGATACCGATGCGATCCTGCGTCAGCTGGCGGATGCGGTAAAAGCGCGTCGCGGTTAAGTTTATCGCGGGCAATAAAAAAGCGTGGATTGCTCCACGCTTTTTTTATGTCCGGCGAAATTACTTCGCTTTACCCTGGTTCGCCACGGCCGCCGCTTTTGCAGCGATTTCGTCGGCGTTACCCAGGTAGTAATGTTTAACTGGCTTGAAGTTTTCGTCGAACTCGTACACCAGCGGCACGCCGGTAGGGATGTTCAGCTCGAGGATTTCATCTTCACCCATGTTGTCCAGGTATTTCACCAGCGCACGCAGGGAGTTACCGTGAGCAGCGATAATGACGCGCTCGCCGCTTTTCAGGCGTGGCAGAATGGTTTCGTTCCAGTAAGGCACAACGCGGTCGATGGTCAGCGCCAGGCTTTCGGTCTGCGGCAGTTCAGCCTCAGTCAGCTTCGCGTAACGCGGATCGTGGCCCGGGTAGCGCTCGTCATCTTTGCTCAGCTCTGGAGGCGTGACCGCAAAACCACGACGCCACTGCTTAACCTGCTCGTCACCGTATTTTTCTGCGGTTTCTGCTTTGTTCAGACCTTGCAGCGCACCGTAGTGACGCTCGTTCAGTTTCCAGGATTTCTCAACCGGCAGCCAGGCCTGATCCAGCTCGTCCAGAATGTTCCACAGGGTATGGATGGCACGTTTCAGCACAGAGGTGTAAGCAAAGTCAAAGGTGAAGCCTTCTTCTTTCAGCAGTTTACCTGCCGCTTTTGCTTCGCTCACGCCTTTCTCGGACAGATCAACGTCATACCAACCGGTGAAGCGGTTTTCGTTGTTCCACTGGCTTTCGCCGTGGCGCACCAGGACAAGCTTAGTATTAGCCATTTCTTACTCCTCAAGCATTTTGAATGATAACAATTCTCATTATATTGCCGTGACTGTGCCAGCAGCAACGCTTAACCCTAACCATAGCGAAAATAGTTCGAGAGTGTAAGATGCATGTGAATCCAGGGTTATGATTTTGTCTGCGATCGCCGCTATTTTCAGCAAGCTGAGCGGAAAAAAGCCCTCGCGGTGAGGGCCAGGCTTTTTGCCGGATGGCGTTTCGCTTATCCGGCCTACATTCGTAGGCCCGTGCACGCGTAGCGCCGCCGGACATTATGCGCGCGGAATGAAATGATACTCTGTGACGCTTACGTACTCTTCACCCGGACGCAGCACGCAGTCCGGCTGCGGCCATTCAGTATGGTTAGGACTGTCCGGCAGGAACTCGCTCTCCAGCGCCAGACCTTGCCAGGCGGCGTAGTCGTTATGTTCACGCGCCGTGGTCCCCTCCAGGTAATTACCGGAGTAGAACTGCAGGGCAGGGGCGGTGGTGTAGACCGTCATCTGTAACTTCTCATCCGCAGACCAGACCTGTGCGGCAGGTTGAGAAAGATCGCCTTTCGCCTGCAACAGGAAAGCGTGGTCGTAGCCTTTCACCTTGCGCTGATCGTCATCACTGAGGAAATCCTGGGCGATGGTTTTCGGCTGACGGAAATCAAAGCTATTACCGCTTACCGGTTTCAGCCCCTGATAAGGGATCCCCATCTCATCGACCGGCAGATACGCGTCCGCCAGGATCTGGAGTTTGTGGCTGCGGACATCGGTCTGATTGCCGTCAAGGTTGAAATAGGCGTGGTTAGTCAGGTTGACCGGGCACGGCTTGTCGACGGTCGCGCGGTACTCAATGGCGATACGATTATCTTCGGTCAGGGTAAAGCGCGCGGTTGCGGTGAGATTGCCCGGGAAGCCCTGGTCTCCGTCGAGGGAGTCCAGAGAGAACCAGACCTCACCGTCATTTTGCTGCACAATCTTCCAGCGACGTTTATCAAACCCTTCCGGGCCGCCGTGCAGCTGATTTTCACCCTGGCTGGCAAGCAGGGAATAGGTTACGCCGTCCAGCGTAAACCGGCTTCTGGCGATGCGGTTGGCGTAGCGGCCTATGGATGCGCCCAGAAAAGCGGTCTGCTCGATATACTGCTCGGGCGATGCGCAGCCGAGCAGGGTTTCGCGCACGCTGCCGTCAGGCATTGGTACGCGGGCAGAAAGTAACGTTGCGCCCCAGTCCATCAGCGTAACCACCATCCCGGCGCTGTTGCGCAGGGTCAACAGGCGATACGGCAGACCATCCGGTGCGAGAGTAGGTGTTTCGTTTAGCACTGTCCGGCTCCTTGTGATGCTTTGCAGACATAGAAAGTCTCTTTGATGCCCGTTTTGGCTTCGTACTGTTTAGCCACCGCGTCCTGAATGGTAGGGACCAGCTCTTCCGGCACCAGGGCGACGACACAGCCGCCAAATCCACCCCCGGTCATACGCACGCCGCCTTTGTCGCCAATCGTGGCTTTCACAATTTCAACCAGGGTGTCGATTTGTGGCACGGTGATTTCGAAATCGTCGCGCATGGAGGCATGCGATTCGGCCATCAGCTCGCCCATCCGTTTCAGGTCACCTTTCGCCAGCGCGGAGGCGGCTTCTACGGTACGGGCATTTTCCGTCAGCACGTGACGCACGCGCTTCGTGACAACCGGATCCAGTTCGTGGGCAACCTTGTTAAATTCGTCAAGTGAGACATCACGCAGGGCTGGCTGCTGGAAGAAGCGCGCGCCGGTTTCACACTGCTCGCGGCGGGTGTTGTACTCGCTCCCCACCAGGGTGCGTTTGAAGTTGCTGTTGATGATCACCACAGCCGCACCTTTTGGCAGTGGAACCGCTTTGGTCCCGAGGGAGCGGCAGTCAATCAGCAAAGCATGTTCTTTCTTGCCCAGCGCGGAAATCAGCTGATCCATAATGCCGCAGTTGCAGCCCACGAACTGGTTTTCCGCTTCCTGACCGTTGAGGGCGATCTGCGCCCCGTCCAGCGGCAGATGATAAAGCTGCTGGAACACGGTGCCGACCGCCACTTCCAGCGATGCGGAAGAGCTTAATCCCGCCCCTTGCGGCACGTTGCCGCTGATCACCAGATCGGCCCCGCCGAAATTCTTGTTACGCTTCAGAAGATGCTTCACCACGCCGCGAACATAGTTCGACCACTGCTGGCTGTCGTGGGTCACGATCGGCGCATCAAGGGAAAATTCGTCAATTTCGTTGCCGTAATCCGCGGCGATCACTCGCACGTTACGATCTGAACGTTTCGTGCAGGCGATCACCGTCTGGTAGTCGATGGCACACGGCAGGACAAAACCGTCGTTATAGTCGGTGTGCTCGCCGATCAGATTAACGCGGCCTGGCGCCTGGATAATATGGGTGGCAGGGTAGCCAAATTTTTCAGCAAACAGGGATTGTGTTTTATCTTTCAGACTCATTTTTAAACTCCTGATTCGCGGTAATGGACGTCGCTAACGGCACGCAGGCGTTCTGCCGCCTGTTCCGCCGTCAGGTCGCGCTGGGTTTCCGCCAGCATTTCATAGCCCACCATGAATTTACGTACCGTCGCAGAACGCAGCAGCGGCGGATAGAAGTGTGCATGTAACTGCCAGTGTTGATTCTCTTCGCCGTTAAACGGCGCACCGTGCCAGCCCATGGAGTAGGGGAAGGAACACTGGAACAGGTTGTCGTAGCGGCTGGTCAATTTTTTCAGCGCCAGGGCAAGGTCGTCTCGCTGGGCGTCGCTGAGGTCCGTAATACGCTGAACATGGGCCTTTGGCAGCAGCAGCGTTTCAAACGGCCACGCCGCCCAGTAAGGGACTACCGCAAGCCAGTGCTCGGTTTCCACCACAGTGCGGCTGCCGTCCGCCAGTTCACGCTGGGTGTAATCCACCAGCATCGGCGAACCGTTCTGGGCGAAATAGGCTTTTTGCAGCCGGTCTTCACGTTCGGCTTCGTTCGGCAGGAAGCTGTTCGCCCAGATCTGGCCGTGCGGATGCGGGTTAGAGCAGCCCATCGCCGCGCCTTTATTTTCAAATACCTGCACCCACGGATAGGTCTGGCCCAGCTCCGCCGTTTGCGCCTGCCAGGTGCTGACCACCTCTTTCAGCGCCTCAACGCTCAGCTCCGGCAGCGTTTTGCTGTGATCGGGAGAGAAGCAGATCACGCGGCTGGTGCCGCGGGCGCTTTCGCAGCGCATCAGCGGGTCATGGCTTTCCGGCGCGTCCGGCGTGTCGGTCATCAGCGCCGCAAAATCGTTAGTGAAAACGAAGGTGCCTTTGTAGTTCGGGTTTGTATCGCCCGTCACGCGCGTGTTGCCCGGACAGAGGAAGCAGTCCGGATCGTGCTGTGGCAGCGACTGTTTGGCAGGCGTCTCTTGCGCCCCCTGCCAGGGGCGCTTGGCGCGATGCGGTGAAACTAAAATCCATTGCCCGCTGAGCGGGTTAAAACGACGATGCGGGTGATCGACGGGATTGAATTGCGTCATGACAAATCCTTAATCCGGATAACCCTGCGGATGGCGTGACTGCCAGTGCCAGGTATCCTGTGCCATTTCATCAAGCGTGCGGGTAACACGCCAGTTAAGCTCTTTATCCGCTTTGGTGGCATCGGCCCAGTAAGCCGGGAGGTCGCCATCACGACGCGGCGCGAAGTGATACTTCACTGGCTTGCCGCAGGCTTTACTGAAGGCATTCACCACATCCAGCACGCTGCTGCCGACGCCGGCGCCGAGGTTGTAAATATGCACGCCCGGTTTATCCGCCAGCTGCTGCATCGCCGCCACGTGGCCGTCGGCCAGATCCATCACGTGAATGTAATCGCGCACGCCGGTGCCGTCTTCGGTGGGATAATCGTTACCAAAAATCGCCAGGGAGTCGCGACGCCCTACGGCAACCTGCGCGATATACGGCATCAGGTTATTTGGAATGCCCTGCGGATCTTCACCCATGTCGCCTGACGGATGCGCGCCAACCGGGTTGAAGTAGCGCAGCAGCGCGATGCTCCACTCAGGCTGGGCTTTTTGCAGGTCGGTCAGGATCTGCTCTACCATCAGCTTGCTTTTGCCATACGGGCTTTGCGGCGTACCGGTCGGGAAGCTTTCAACGTAAGGAATTTTTGGCTGATCGCCGTAGACGGTCGCGGAAGAGCTGAAGATAAAGTTTTTCACGTTTGCCGCACGCATGGCGGAGATCAGACGCAGGGTACCGTTGACGTTGTTGTCGTAGTACTCAAGCGGTTTTGCTACCGATTCGCCCACCGCTTTCAGGCCCGCGAAGTGGATAACGGTTTCAATCGCGTGATCGTGAAGGATTTCAGTCATCAATGCTTCATTGCGGATATCGCCTTCCACGAAAGTCGGCTGTTTACCCGCAAGGCGTTCAATGACCGGCAGCACGCTGCGCTTACTGTTGCACAGGTTATCAAGAATGACGACATCGTGGCCGCTTTGCAGAAGTTGTACGCAGGTATGACTTCCTATGTAACCGCTACCACCTGTTACCAGAACTCGCATATTTCGCTCCATTAGGCTTATGGTATGAATTAACCATAGCATATCAGAGACGCGAAAAGTGTGACATGGGATAAAATAGTGGTATCGTTTACACTGGTTTTCACAGGCGCTTTTTCACAGACTGAGTGCATTGTAGATCAAAGAGATAGAGATGTATTGTTGCAGGTTGTCTGAAAAGCGGAGGGCAGCGCCCTCCACGCGTTAATCGATTTTGCTCAGCAGGTAGCGGTAATGCTCGCCGTCAGACACAAATTCCAGCCGATGGGTGATGCAGGATGGGGCATCCTCAGCATGGTGGGAGACAAACAGCAACTGGGTTTCACCTTCGCTAATCAGGACATCCACAAAGCGGCGGATCAGCTGACGGTTGAGGGGATCCAGCCCCTGCAACGGTTCATCAAGAATCAACAGCGTAGGATGCTTAACCAGCGCGCGGACGATCAATGCCAGCCGCTGCTGCCCCCACGACAGGCTGTGGAATGGCGCATCGGCTACCCGGTTGTCCATACCCAGAATATCCAGCCACTGCTGCGCCAGCTTGTGCTGCTTGTCGGATACCGCCTGATAAATACCAATGGAATCGAAGAAGCCAGAGAGGATCACGTTTCGCACCGTAGTGCTCACCCGGTAGTCCAGATGCAGGCTGCTGCTGACATAACCGATATGCTTTTTGATATCCCAGATGGTTTCCCCGCTGCCGCGGCGGCGGCCGAAGAGGGTCAAATCGTTGCTGTAACCCTGCGGGTGATCGCCAGTGATCAGGCTTAGCAGCGTGGATTTACCCGCCCCGTTGGGGCCGACGATCTGCCAGTGCTCACCAGGATTAACCGTCCAGCTGAGATGATTAAGAATAGGGCGATCGTCGTAAGCAACCACCCCATCGCGCAGCACAATGCGCGGCTGGTCAGGATCCAGCCCGTGGCGTGCCGAAGGGGCATCCGGCTCCGGCAGCGCAATACCGTCCAGTTTCTCGCTGTGGGCCAGCTGTGCAATTAGCGCCTGCCGGAGCAGTACGGCTTTCTCGCCGGTTTCGGTCAGGCTACAGTCCGCCAGCACGCCCGCGTAATGTACGAAATCCGGGATCTCATCAAAGCGGTTAAGGACCAGCACAAGGGTGTATCCCTGCTGGTTAAGCGACGCCAGCAACGCTGCCAGCTGCGCGCGGGACTGCACATCCAGTCCGTCAAACGGTTCATCCAGAATCAGGAGTTCCGGCTCGCTCATCAGCGCCTGGCACAGCAGCGTTTTGCGCGTCTCGCCGGTAGAGAGATATTTAAAGCGGCGGTTAAGCAGGGCGGTAATGCCAAATTGCTCCGCCAGCTGCTGACAGCGGGCAGGATCTTTTATCTCATCCTGGATAATGTCCGCCGTCGTGCGGCCGGTATCTTCTTCGCCGGGGCTGAGCAAATCGGTATTGTTACGCTGCCACTCATCGCTGACCAGCTTTTGCAGCTGTTCAAAGGAAAGGCGCGTAAGCCGGGTAAAGGTGCACTGACGCTCACCCTTCAGCTGGGTTAATTCGCCTGCCAGAGCGCGGGCCAGCGCGGATTTTCCGCTGCCATTCGTGCCCACAAACGCCCAGCTTTCTCCGGCGCGAAGGGTTAACTCTGGCAGCGATAAGGTACGGGTATCGCTAAGACGAAACGTGCCTTGCGAAATATGCAATGATGACATGTGTTATCCCATTTTTTGCAGCAACAGATGTCAGGGATACTCAGTGTTGGTGGGGTTGTCAATGCGCTTAGCACAATGTGGCGATAATTACCCGGTCTGCATTGAAATATGCGGTCACCACAGCACCTTCATCTAATTCGGTCGCGTCGTTCACCGGAACGGTGGCGCAGAGCGACTGCCCATCCGGCAGGGTCATCAGCACTTCACACTGTTCTGCGCCGCGCTCGATGTGGCTGATACGCCCGCGTAGCTGGTTGTCGGCCTCGGCGGCCTGCTCAGGGTTAAGCGTGATGCTGATCCAGGGCGCTTTGAGTAATACCAGCACTTCCTGACCTTCGTTCAGCCCGAGGCGTTGACCGCTTTGCGCGGTGATGGCGGCTTTCAGGCGCGTTGTGCCGTCCGCGAGCAGGATCTCAATATGCTCCTGCACCTGCGAATGATCGCGCCCCGTCACCGTACCAAACCATTGGTTGCGGGCGCTGGTCTGCAAAGAGAAACGGGAGATGGCGCCCAGCAGGCTGTCCAGCGGCAGGTTGTCGTCATCGCTCAGCACATCAAATGCTTTTTGCTGGATCTGCGCCAGTAAGTCATAGAGCTGGATCAGGCGTTGCCCGTAACGCGTCAACACGGCGCCGCCGCCGCCTTTTCCGCCGGTGGCGCGCTCTACCAGCGTTTGTTCGCTCAGGGTGTTCATGTCGTTAATCGCATCCCAGGCGCTTTTATAGCTGATGCCGGCGTTTTTGGCTCCCTGGCTAATCGAGCCAGTTTGTTCTATTTGTTTTAACAGGGCGATGCGTCGCGGATCGGCGAAAAGCTTCTGCTGAAGTCGTAGGGTGAGGAGAATTTCGGCCTGCATAACAATGTCCCGGCAAAAAGGTTATTGTGACCCAAATGTCCGGGTGCGGAAAGCGCACCGCACAAAAGGGGATGTTTTTCTTACTTTTCAGGGTAGAATAAGCCGTTCACAAGATCTGGAGAAAACCATGTTAGAGTTGTTGAAAAGTCTGGTATTCGCGGTAATCATGGTGCCAGTAGTGATGGCTATCATCCTCGGTGCCATCTACGGCCTGGGTGAAGTGTTCAACGTCTTTTCGAACATTGGTCATCGTCGTGACCAGCCTAAAAAGCAGCAATGATTTCCTCCAAAACGCCCGGCCAGCCCGGGCGTTTTGCTCTCAAGTTTATTCCTCTCCCGCCGATATCTTTTACAACGTTCCTTGAGTTTACGCATTAATGGGTACGATTTAGCGCTAGGAACGCCTGCGATAGGTCGTTATATTTGTTTGTATATAACGATACGCACAGGAGCTTCAAATGGCACGTTCATGGGTACGCCTTTTCGCAGGGGCAACGCTGACTCTCTCACTCACCGCCCACGCGCTGGCGGATGAAGGAAAAATCACGGTCTTTGCGGCGGCGTCGCTGACTAACGCGATGCAGGATATTGCTGCGGTATACAAAAAAGAGAAAAACGTCGAGGTCGTTTCGTCGTTTGCCTCCTCGTCAACGCTGGCCCGCCAGATCGAAGCGGGGGCTCCGGCTGATCTGTTCATCTCTGCCGATCAGAAATGGATGGACTACGCGGTGGAGAAAAAATCTGTTGATACGGCTAGCCGCGAAACGCTGCTGGGAAATAGCCTGGTGGTGGTCGCGCCCGCAAACAGCAAGCAGGGCGACATCGCCATCAACAAACAGACGGACTGGACCCGTCTGCTCAACGGTGGCCGTCTGGCGGTAGGCGATCCGGAGCATGTCCCTGCCGGGATTTATGCGAAAGAAGCGCTGCAAAAACTGGGCGCATGGGAGACCTTATCACCGAAGCTGGCTCCCGCAGAAGATGTGCGCGGCGCGCTGGCGCTGGTGGAGCGTAACGAAGCGCCACTCGGGATCGTTTACGGCTCCGATGCCGTCGCCAGTAAAGGTGTGAAGGTGGTCGGTACCTTCCCGGAAGACTCGCATAAGAAAGTAGAATATCCTGTTGCGATAGTTGATGGACATAAAAATGCGACCGTGACGGCCTTCGTTGACTACCTGAAGGGGCCTGAAGCGTCCGCTATCTTTAAACGTTACGGATTTACGACTCACGAATGATATTGACCGAACCTGAATGGCAGGCCGTGCTGCTGAGCCTGAAAGTCTCTTCCCTGGCGGTTGCGCTGAGTTTGCCCTTTGGGGTGTTCTTTGCCTGGTTACTGGTTCGCGTGAAGTTTCCAGGCAAAGCCCTGCTCGACAGTGTTCTCCATCTTCCGCTCGTGTTACCGCCTGTGGTGGTCGGCTATCTGCTGCTGATCTCCATGGGGCGACGCGGTTTTATCGGCGAATGGCTGTACGACTGGTTCGGCCTGACCTTTGCTTTCAGCTGGCGCGGCGCGGTTCTGGCCGCGGCAGTAATGTCCTTCCCGCTAATGGTGCGCGCTATCCGCCTGGCGCTGGAAGGGGTGGATATCCGGCTAGAGCAGGCCGCCCGCACGCTGGGCGCAGGCCGCTGGCGGGTATTCCTGACCATTACGCTTCCGCTCACCTTACCGGGCATTATCGTCGGTACGGTGTTAGCCTTCGCCCGCTCACTGGGTGAGTTCGGCGCGACCATCACCTTTGTGTCCAACATTCCCGGCGAGACGCGGACCATCCCGTCGGCCATGTATACCCTGATTCAAACCCCGGGTGGCGAAGGTGCGGCGGCCCGGCTGTGTATTATTTCGATTGTACTCGCCCTGGTCTCGCTGCTGGTGTCTGAATGGCTGGCGCGCCTCAGCCGTGAACGGATGGGGAAACCGTGATGCTGGAACTCAACTTTACGCAAACCCTGGGCAGCCACACTCTGACGCTTAACGAAACGCTGCCTGCCAGCGGTATCACCGCCATTTTTGGCGTTTCCGGGGCAGGGAAAACGTCGCTGATTAATGCGATTAGCGGCCTGACGCGTCCCCAGTCTGGCAGAATTGTGTTAAATAACCGCGTCTTAAACGACGCGGAGAAGAAGGTCTGCCTGTCACCGGATAAGCGCCGCATCGGCTATGTGTTTCAGGATGCGCGCCTGTTTCCGCACTACAGCGTGCGCGGAAATCTGCGCTATGGCATGGCAAAAAGCATGGCCGGACAGTTCGATAAGCTGGTGGCGCTGCTGGGCATCGAACCGCTGCTCGATCGTCTCCCGTCTTCGCTGTCGGGTGGTGAAAAACAGCGCGTGGCGATTGGCCGCGCCCTGTTAACCGCGCCGGAATTGTTGCTGCTGGATGAGCCGCTGGCCTCGCTGGATATTCCGCGCAAGCGCGAGTTGCTGCCGTATCTGCAACGTCTGGCGCGGGAAATCAACGTGCCCGTGCTGTACGTCAGCCATTCGCTGGATGAGATCTTACATCTGGCCGACAAAGTGCTGGTGCTGGAGGCGGGCAGGGTGAAGGCATTCGGCAATCTGGAAGAGGTATGGGGCAGCAGCGTTATGCATCCGTGGCTGCCAAAGGAGCAGCAGAGCAGCATTCTGAAGGTGAGCGTGCTGGAGCACCATCCACATTATGCGATGACCGCGCTGGCGCTGGGTGACCAGCATTTGTGGGTGAATAAAATCGATACGCCGATTCAGTCCACGTTACGGATCCGCATTCAGGCATCGGATGTCTCCCTGGTGCTGCAACCGCCGCTGCAAACCAGTATCCGCAATATTTTGCGCGCAAAAGTGGCGCAGTGTTTTGATGATAACGGCCAGGTAGAAGTGCAACTGGAAGTGGGCAACAGAACGCTGTGGGCGCGCATCAGCCCGTGGGCCAGGGATGAGCTGGGCATCAAGCCTGGCCTGTGGCTTTACGCGCAAATCAAGAGCGTCTCTATCACCGCCTGATTACAGCAGGTGGGTATAAATATACTGCGCGATGCTGTCGGTGGTGTTATCGCCAATCACCACGTTAGCACGCGCTTTCACCGCATCATCGGCGTTGCCCATCGCCACGCCCGTTCCGGCCGCTTCCAGCATGCTGATGTCGTTATAGTTATCGCCGAAGGCAATCACGTCCTGCATTGACCAGCCCTGTGACTCAACGAACTGGGTCAAACGCTTTCCTTTGCTGTTGCCTTTACGGGCGATATCCACCTGATCGTGCCAGGACCATTCACATTCCAGACCCAGCGTATGCTCGACATGTTTTGCGAAGGTGTTCAGTTTGGCGGTGTCTTCATCGGTCAGGGCAAATTTCCAGATTGCCTGGACGTCTTCCGCCGCTTGGCGCAGGGAGGAAACCTGAGTGAACACCGGACGCTGCGCTTCCGGCAAAGACAGGGCCCAGTTGCTGGTGCGGATCACATGGCCGGTAGGGCGTTCATACAGCATGGCGTTATCCACATACATCAGGCCGTGAATCGCGTGCTCATCCAGTAAATCAATCAATTGCAGCGCCTGCGGAACGGGAAGCGGATCAGAGGTTAAAACCTTTTTTGCCTGATAATCATACAAATAAGTGCCATTACAACAAATTGCAGGTGTATCTAAGCCCAGTGCCTGATAAAAAGGATGAATGGCTACGTGATGTCGACCCGTTACGATGAGAAGTTGATACCCCGCTTCCCGGGCTCGTTTGAGGGCCTCAAGAGAAGAGGGGAGCAGGGTTTTCTGAGGGGTAAGCAGTGTTCCGTCTAAATCCAGGGCAATCACTCGCGAGGTCATTTTTTCTTCCGGGTTAATGTTGAATTTAAGGTCTGTCGGGATGGTACACCGAGAGCGGAACCCTGCAAAATCCCGGACTACAATTCAGCATTCACCGTTAAAAATAATCAGGAGTATTCATGAAACAAACCGTTTATACCGCCAGTCCTGAAAGTCAGCAGATCCATGTCTGGCGTTTGAATACAGAAGGTTCGCTTACGCTGGTTCAGGTTGTTGATGTGCCAGGCCAGGTGCAGCCGATGGTCGTCAGCCCGGA
Organism: Enterobacter sp. CM29; assembly: GCF_013179605.1. Lineage (NCBI taxonomy): Bacteria > Pseudomonadati > Pseudomonadota > Gammaproteobacteria > Enterobacterales > Enterobacteriaceae > Enterobacter > Enterobacter sp. CM29. Next base: position 37,492 of record NZ_JABMCU010000005.1, read on the forward strand.
TAAACGTTTTCTTTATGTCGGGGTACGCCCGGAATTCCGCGTACTCGCATACCGCATCTCCCCGGATGACGGCGCGCTGACCTATACCGCAGAAGCGCCGCTGCCGGGCAGCCCGACCCATATTTCTACCGACCATAAAGGCAACTTTATCTTCAGCGGCTCCTACAATGCAGGCTGCGTGAGCGTCACCCGCCTGGAAGACGGTATTCCCGTTGAAACCGTCGACGTGGTAGAAGGGCTTGAGGGTTGCCACTCCGCCAACATTTCGCCGGATAACCGCACGCTGTGGGTGCCAGCGCTGAAGCAGGATCGCATCTGCCTGTTTACCCTGAGCGATGACGGTCATCTGGTCGCGCAGAGCCCGGCGGAAGTCACCACCGTGGAAGGCGCAGGCCCGCGCCATATGGTCTTCCACCCGAATCAGCAGTATGCCTATGTCGTTAACGAGCTGAACAGCTCGGTAGATGTCTGGGAGCTGAACGATCCTAACGGGCAGATCGAGTGCGTACAGACGCTGGACATGATGCCAGCTGATTTCTCCGACACACGCTGGGCGGCAGACATTCACATCACGCCGGATGGCCGCCACCTGTATGCCTGTGACCGTACCTCCAGTCTGATCACCGTCTTCAGCGTCTCTGAAGACGGCAGCGTTCTGGCAGTTGAGGGCTTCCAGCCGACAGAAACCCAGCCGCGCGGCTTTAATGTCGACCACAGCGGCAAATACCTGATTGCGGCGGGGCAGAAATCCCACCACATCGCGCTCTATGAAATCAAAGGCGTGCAGGGTCTACTGGAAGAGAAAGGACGCTATGCGGTCGGACAAGGGCCGATGTGGGTTGTGATTAACGCTCACTGATCCGTAGACGAAAAAAAACCTCGCACATGCGAGGTTTTTTTATGCGTGGTTAATGCATGAGGTAGGCCGGGTAAGGCGTAGCCGCCACCCGGCAGCAGGCATTTTACTGCTTCGGTTCAGCAACCACTTTGCTACCCAGACCGCGGTTGTTGTATTCCCACATGCGGTTGAAGTTAGCGTCGTTCAGGTTACGCTGCACGTTGTCTTTATCATCCACCGTGCCGGTGTTGCCGGAGAAAGGACGTTTCGAGATCGCCGCATCCGCCCACGGTTTCGCCATGTTAAAGCCTTCGTTAATCACGCTGTCGCGGATCACGACCTGGCCGTTAGTGGCGGAGTCCACGTCCAGAGAGCGGCCAAGCTGCGCCACGCCATCGCCAGCAGCAGTAAAGCGACTATTCACGGCCAGGAAGCCATAGAACAGATTGGACTGCGTGGCCGGGGCAAAGACGTAACCTTCCTGCTGCGTACGTGAATTCACCACGCGGAAGTCGGTGTTATCAAATACCACCGCGCCGCGACCGGAGACCATATCCACGTCGCCTTCAATGTAGCTGTTGGTGACCAGAGTACGCGTCAGACGATTGTTCTGAAGGGTATTCTGCACGCCGCTGTTGGTCACGAAGAAGGTATTCTGGCGGCCCAGGATATTGACGTTGTTAATCTGTACCTTGTCGCCATCGCTACGCAGCGCCACGGCCTGGTGATTACCGGCGTCAACGCTGTCGCCCAGGGTGTTCTGAATGGTCAGGTTCTGCAATTGCAGGCCGTTGTTCTGTGACCAGAATACTGCCGAGCACATCACGCCAATGGTGGCGGCACGTTTGCGCTGGCAGTTATCAAACATATACCACGCCGGTTTACCTGGCATGTATTTACCGGCCGGGTTCACCAGATGGCGCCAGGTGGTGCTGTCGATCTCTGAATCAATCGCCAGGCCAATTTTCACGTCGACCGCTTTTTCGCCAAGTCCGTAAAGCGTAATGCTTCCCGGTGCAGCCGGAACATAAACGGTTCCTTCGTATTCACCCGGCAGGATGGCAATGTACTGACGAGATGCGCTGTGTTTGGTGATTGCGGCATCAACAGCTGCCTGAATTGAGGTGTGCGTAACGCCCTCTGCCCCGGCCGGGCCGACAACGAAGTCTGGCTGTTTCGGCAGGTTAATAGAAGAAGGCGTCCATGGGGCTGCATTGGGATCCATCGCCGAGAAATAGTGCGCACGGGTGAAGTTCTTCGCTTCAGCCGCTGACAGGATCGGACGGGAAGCGGTGCCCGGAGCAACCTGCTCAGAAGGTTGCTGATCCGGTGGTGTTGAACTGCAAGCGGATAAAGTCACGCCAAAGGCGAGTGCCAACGCCAGACGGGAAATCCTGGAAATATTCAAGGTAATGCTCCTGGGTATGCAAGTCTTATCTGAATAGACGAAATAGCCTGCTTTTTTATACTAAGTTGAGCGAAACGGGAAGATAAAAACGGGAAAAGTTGCATTTTTGCCCGCAGGCGACGGGAAAGTCATCACAAATAAATAACATTTTCCTGCAAGGCGGTTGACAGCAGGTGACAGATGAAAATAAATGTCTATACAACCCATGACAAGCGGAAGGCACATGCAGCAGCTTCATCCCGATGATGTGATATGGCGAAATGCGCGACTGGCGACCCTGGCAACAGGTGAGCCGGAACCCTATGGTCTGAAAGAACAACATGCCCTCGTCGTGCGCGGCCAGACGATTGCGGCCGTTATTCCTGAAGCCGAGATCCCCTCCGGGCATCGTCAGTGTGTCGATCTCGACGGGCGTCTGGTTACTCCCGGCCTGATCGATTGCCACACCCATCTGGTGTTCGGCGGCGATCGCGCAGCGGAATGGGAGCAACGGCTTAACGGCGTGTCGTATCAGACCATCAGCGCGCAGGGCGGCGGTATTAACGCCACGGTCACGGCGACCCGCAACAGTTCGCCGGAAATGCTCCTGACGGTGGCACAGCAGCGGCTCCAGCGGCTGATGAATGAAGGCGTAACGACCATTGAAATCAAATCGGGATACGGACTGAATGCCCAGGCCGAAGAGAAAATGCTGCTGGTTGCCCGCCAGCTCAGCCTGAACAATCTGGTCGATATCAGCCCGACGCTGCTGGCCGCGCACGCCGTTCCTGCCGAGTACCGACAGGATCCGGATGCCTATCTCACGCTGGTCTGTGAGCAGATCATGCCCACGCTGTGGCAAAAAGAGTTATTTGAAGCGGTGGACGTGTTTTGTGAAAACGTCGGCTTTACCCCGGCGCAAACCGAGCGCCTGTTCCAGGCCGCCGCCGCGCTCGGGATACCGGTTAAAGGGCATGTAGAGCAGCTGTCGAATCTGGGCGGCGCGGCGCTGGTCAGCCAGTATAAGGGGCTGTCGGCCGATCATATTGAGTATCTCGATGATGCAGGTATTCAGGCGATGGCGCAAAGCGGCACGGTGGCGGTATTGCTCCCCGGCGCGTTCTATTTTCTTCAGGAGCGCCAGCGTCCACCGGTGGCGCAGCTCAGAGAGCAGGGCGTGCCGATGGCGGTGGCTACCGACTACAACCCGGGCACCAGCCCGTTTGCCAGCCTGCATCTGGCAATGAACATGGCCTGCGTCCAGTTTGGCCTCACGCCCGAAGAGGCCTGGGCTGGCGTGACGCGGCATGCGGCGCAGGCGCTAGGTCGTGGCGCGACGCACGGGCAGTTAAAGCCCGGTTATGTGGCTGATTTCGTCGTCTGGGAGGCGAATCATCCGGTTGAGATGGTTTACGAGCCGGGGCGGAATCCTTTATATCAACGCGTGTTTCGGGGGCAGGTAGCATGAAATTGTGGCATCCCGTTTCCCCGCAGGTCTGGCAGGGTCGTGACGACAGCGCCGAATCCAGCACCGCGAAACGTCTCTTCCAGACCATACAGCAGCGCGAACACTTTGCACCCGTGCCGTCAGGCATCGCCCTGCTGGGCTTTGAATGTGATGAAGGGGTTAAGCGTAACCAGGGCAGGCCCGGTGCTGCACAGGCTCCCGATGTGCTGCGCGGCGCGCTGGCGAATATGGCGAGCCATCAGGGGCATGCGCGCCTCGTGGATATGGGCTCCATTTTTGTTGAAGGCAATGCGCTGGAGGCGGCACAGCAGGCGCTGAGCGAGGCCATTACCGCGTGCCAGCAATCCGGGATGCGTACTCTGGTTTTCGGCGGTGGACATGAAACCGCCTGGGCGCACGGGCGCGGCGTGCTGGATGCCTTTCCGAACGATCGCATTGCGGTGATCAACCTGGATGCGCACCTCGATTTACGTAAGGCTGAACGGGCTACGTCTGGCACGCCGTTCCGCCAGCTGGCGCACTACTGCGCGTCGCAGTCGCGGGCGTTTCACTATGCCTGCCTGGGGGTAAGCCGTGCGGCGAATACCCAGGCGCTGTGGGAGGAAGCTGAACGGTTGAACGTGATGCTGGTTGAAGATCTCGATTTTCGCCGGGATGCGCTATCCGCGCTGGATAGCGTGCTTGCGCAGGCAGACCGGGTTTATCTCACCATTGACCTCGATGTGCTGCCCGCCGCAGAAATGCCCGCCGTATCCGCCCCTGCGGCGTTGGGGATCCCGGCGCTGGATCTGTTCCCGGTGATTGAGCGTATCTGCCGAAGCGGTAAACTACAGGCGGCGGATCTGGTGGAATATAATCCGCACTACGACCGGGACGGTCAGGGGGCGAAGCTTGCCGCCCGACTGGCCTGGCAAATTGCTCACTGGTGGGCATAACCACATTACAGGAGTCAGCATGTTTTCACGCTCACCGCAGCAACCCTCCAGCCCACCCGCACCTTTTTATGAGAAGGTGAAAAAGGCGATCAGCGAAAAAATTGCTGCCGGCGTCTGGCGTCCACACGACCGTATTCCCTCCGAAGCTGAACTGGTCGCGCAGTTTGGCTTTAGTCGAATGACCATTAACCGGGCACTGCGGGAACTGACCGATGAAGGGTTGCTGGTGCGTTTGCAGGGTGTCGGAACCTTTGTCGCCGAGCCAAAAGGACAGTCGGCGCTGTTTGAAATCCGCAGCATTGCCGATGAAATTGCCGCCCGCAACCATCAGCACCACTGCGAAGTGCTGGTGCTTGAAGAGACGCAGGCCAGCGCCGAACAGGCCATTGAGCTGAACGTTAATGAGGGCACCCGGATCTTCCATTCGGTGATGGTGCATTATGAGAACGATATTCCGGTCCAGATTGAAGATCGCTGCGTCAACGCGGAGCGGATCCCGGACTACCTGAACCAGGATTACACCCAAACCACACCGCATGCGTATCTCTCGCTCGTCGCCCCGCTGACGGAAGGGGAGCATATCGTGGAGGCCGTGCGCGCCACGCCTCAGGAGTGCGAGTTGTTGCGTATTAAAGAGCACGATCCCTGCCTGCTGATCCGCCGTCGTACCTGGTCATCCTCGCAGATCGTGTCGCATGCGAAGCTGCTGTTCCCGGGGAATCGTTACCGGTTGCAGGGCCACTTTATGTCATAAGTTTTATAAGCGTGATCGCTAACGCAATATAGCAAAATTGTATCTTTTTTGTTAAATCCGACCTTGTGTGTGCTTGTCTATACAAGTATATCTAAATGCATCACCTGTCCCTTATGAGGAACACACAATGTCGTCAGATAAATACCGCAAGCAGGATGTCCGCGCCGCGCGCGGCACCACGCTCACCGCAAAAAGCTGGCTCACCGAAGCACCGCTGCGCATGTTAATGAACAACCTTGATCCTGAGGTAGCAGAGAATCCCCATGAGCTGGTGGTCTACGGCGGCATTGGCCGCGCCGCGCGCAACTGGGCGTGCTATGACGCGATTGTCGAGTCTTTGACGAATCTCGAAAACGACGAAACGCTGCTGGTGCAATCCGGCAAACCGGTTGGCGTATTCAAAACCCATAAAAATGCGCCCCGTGTGCTGATTGCCAACTCCAACCTGGTGCCGCACTGGGCGACGTGGGAACACTTCAACGAGCTGGACGCAAAAGGGCTGGCCATGTACGGCCAGATGACCGCGGGTAGCTGGATCTACATCGGCAGCCAGGGGATTGTGCAGGGCACCTATGAAACCTTCGTGGAAGCGGGCCGACAGCACTATAACGGCTCACTGAAAGGCCGCTGGGTGCTCACCGCCGGACTGGGCGGCATGGGCGGCGCGCAGCCGCTGGCCGCGACGCTGGCCGGCGCGTGCTCCCTGAACATTGAGTGCCAGCAGAGCCGCATCGATTTCCGTCTGCGTACCCGCTATGTCGATGAACAGGCCGACAACCTCGATGACGCGCTGGCGCGCATCAAAAAGTACACCGCTGAAGGCAAAGCCGTGTCGGTTGCCCTGTGCGGCAACGCGGCGGATATTCTGCCGGAACTGGTGGCGCGCGGCGTGCGTCCGGATCTGGTCACCGACCAGACCAGCGCTCACGATCCGCTTCATGGTTACCTGCCAAAAGGCTGGACGTGGGAAGATTACCAGCAAAAAGCGGAAACCGATCCTGAGGGCACGGTACTGGCGGCTAAACGCGCCATGGCGGAACACGTCTCCGCGATGCTGGCCTTCAGTAAGATGGGTATTCCGACCTTTGATTACGGGAATAACATCCGCCAGATGGCGAAAGAGATGGGGGTGAATAACGCCTTTGACTTCCCCGGCTTCGTGCCCGCCTATATTCGTCCGCTGTTCTGCCGCGGCATCGGGCCGTTCCGCTGGGTTGCCCTGTCCGGCGACCCGGAGGATATCTACAAAACCGACGCCAGAGTAAAAGAGATTGTCGCCGACGACGAACATCTGCACCGCTGGCTGGACATGGCGGGCGAGCGCATTAATTTCCAGGGCCTGCCAGCGCGTATCTGCTGGGTCGGGCTGGAGTGGCGGCAAAAACTCGGCCTCGCCTTTAACGAAATGGTGCGCAGCGGCGAAATCTCCGCGCCGATCGTCATTGGCCGCGACCACCTGGACTCCGGCTCTGTCGCCAGTCCGAACCGTGAAACCGAAGCCATGCGCGACGGCTCGGATGCGGTCTCCGACTGGCCGCTGCTGAATGCCCTGCTGAACACCGCCAGTGGCGCAACCTGGGTGTCGCTGCACCACGGCGGCGGCGTCGGGATGGGCTTCTCCCAGCACTCCGGGATGGTCATCGTCTGTGACGGTACCGACGAAGCGGCGGCACGTATTGCTCGCGTGCTGCATAACGACCCGGCAACCGGCGTAATGCGCCACGCGGATGCGGGTTACGAGATTGCCATTGATTGTGCCAAAGAGCAGGGCCTGAACCTGCCGATGATCCCCGCCACACAAGGAAAGCCTGCATGAACGCGTTAACACTTACTCCCGGCTCTTTGTCGCTCAAACAGCTGCGTCACGTCTGGCGTCAGCCGGTGACACTCGCCCTTGATGAAAGCGCCCACCGTGCCATTAACGACAGCGTGGCCTGCGTGGAGGCGATTGTAGCGGAGGGGCGCACCGCCTACGGCATCAATACCGGGTTTGGCCTGCTGGCACAGACCCGCATTGCCACGCACGATCTGGAGAATTTACAACGTTCGCTGGTGTTGTCGCACGCGGCGGGGGTTGGCCAGCCGCTGGACGATGAGATCGTCCGCCTGATGATGGTGTTGAAAATCAACAGCCTGGCGCGTGGGTTTTCCGGCATTCGTCTGAGCGTGATCCAGGCGCTGATGGCGCTGGTGAATGCGGAAGTTTATCCGTGGATCCCGGCGAAGGGCTCCGTCGGAGCTTCCGGCGATCTGGCACCGCTGGCGCATATGTCGCTGCTCCTGCTGGGTGAAGGCAAGGCGCGCTGGCAAGGGGAGTGGCTGCCTGCGAAAGAGGCGCTGAAAAAAGCCGGCTTAGCGCCGATCACCCTCGCGGCAAAAGAAGGGCTGGCGCTGCTCAACGGCACGCAGGCGTCGACGGCCTTTGCGCTGCGCGGCCTGTTTGAAGCGGAAGATCTGTTCGCTTCCGCGGTGGTGTGTGGTGCGCTGACCACTGAAGCGGTGCTCGGCTCGCGTCGTCCGTTCGATGCCCGCATCCACGAGGTGCGCGGCCAGCGTGGTCAGATTGATGCCGCAGCCATGTACCGCCACGTACTTACCGATACCAGCGACATTGCCGATTCGCATCACAACTGCGAGAAGGTGCAGGATCCGTATTCTCTGCGCTGTCAGCCGCAGGTGATGGGCGCATGCCTGACGCAGCTTCGCCAGGCGGCAGAAGTGCTGCTGGTGGAGGCCAATGCGGTGTCCGACAACCCACTGGTGTTTGCTCAGGAAAACGAGGTGGTCTCCGGCGGCAACTTCCACGCCGAGCCGGTGGCGATGGCCGCAGATAATATCGCGCTGGCGATGGCCGAAATTGGAGCCTTGTCCGAGCGTCGAATCGCACTAATGATGGATAAACACATGTCCCAGCTGCCGCCGTTCCTGGTGCGCAACGGCGGCGTGAACTCGGGCTTTATGATCGCCCAGGTCACCGCCGCGGCACTGGCAAGCGAAAACAAAGCCCTGTCGCATCCGCACAGCGTGGACAGCCTGCCAACGTCAGCAAATCAGGAAGATCACGTTTCGATGGCCCCGGCTGCCGGGCGTCGACTGTGGGAGATGGCCTCCAACACCCGCGGCGTGCTGGCGGTGGAATGGCTGGCGGCGTGTCAGGGTATTGATTTACGCGAAGGGCTAAAATCCAGCCCGCTGCTGGAGCAGGCGCGTCATACGCTGCGCGAGCACGTTACGCACTACGATGAGGACCGCTTCTTTGCGCCGGATATTGATAAGGCGATACAGCTTCTGGAAGAAGAAACCCTTGCAGGACTGCTACCTTCCGTGCTGTGATTTTTTTGCCCGGTGGCCTGCGCTTACCGGGCCTACGAATACGAAATGTAGTCCGGGTAAGGCGTAGCCGCCACCCGGCTTTTTTTATGAATACATCGCCGTAATCGACGCGCTGCCCAGCGAATGGAAATGGACGTTAAAGCCTACCATTGCCCCGCTCGCCCCTTCGTCAACCTCAATCTTGTCCACATCCAGCGCGTGCACCGTGAAGATATAGCGGTGCGTTTCCCCTTTTGGCGGCGCCGCGCCGCCGTAGCCCGCTTTGCCAAAGTCCGTGCGGGTCTGAATCGCACCGTCGGGCAGGGCAACCAGATCGGAACCGGAACCCTGCGGCAGCACGCGGGTGTCGGCGGGCAGGTTTGCCACGATCCAGTGCCACCAGCCCGAGCCGGTTGGCGCATCCGGATCGTAGCAGGTCACGACAAAACTTTTGGTTCCCGCTGGTACATCGTCCCACGCCAGATGGGGAGAGATATTATCTCCCTGATAACCCATCCCGTTAAACACGTGACGTTCCGGCAGCTTTTCGCCGTCGCGCAAATCTTTACTGATGATTTTCATCCTATTTCCCTCGTTACTCACTCATTCAGAAAGTGTAACGCATGGGGTTAAATCGTGAAATGCGCTGATATGTTAACGGCTTTAACCACTGCCCCGGTCAGCTTGTGGAGCTGATCCGGAGAAATGCTGTACGGCGGCATGAGGTAAATCAGCTTACCGAAAGGTCGCACCCAAACGCCCTGGTCAACGAAGAAGCGCTGCAACGCGGCCATGTTCACCGGATGCGTTGTCTCGATCACCCCGATGGCGCCCAGCACGCGGACGTCCGCGACGTATTCCGCATCCGCCGCCGCGCTTAGCTGCTGCTTCAGCTGCGCCTCAATCGCCGCCACCTGCGTCTGCCACTCGCCGCTCTCCAGAATGGCGAGGCTTTCGCTTGCCACGGCGCAGGCCAGCGGGTTGCCCATAAACGTCGGGCCGTGCATAAAGCAGCCCGCGTCGCCGTCGCTGATGGTGTCGGCAACCTGGCGGGTGGTGAGCGTGGCGGAGAGCGTCATGGTGCCGCCGGTGAGCGCTTTCCCCAGGCACAGAATATCCGGCGCGATCCCCGCATGCTCGCAGGCAAACAGCTTCCCGGTACGGCCAAAGCCGGTGGCGATCTCATCGGCAATCAGCAAAATTCCTTCGCGGTCGCACAACTTCCGAATGCGCTTCAGCCACTCGGGGTGATACATCCGCATTCCGCCGGCGCCCTGCACAATCGGTTCGAGAATAACGGCGGCAATCTCGTGGCGATGGGCCGCCATCAACCGCGCGAAGCCCACCATGTCCATCTCGTCCCATTCGCCGTCGAAGCGGCTCTGCGGGGCTGGCGCAAACAGGTTTTCCGGCAGGTAGCCTTTCCACAGGCTGTGCATGGAGTTGTCCGGATCGCACACCGACATCGCCCCGAAGGTGTCGCCGTGATAGCCGTTGCGGAAGGTGAGGAACCGCTGGCGCGTTTCGCCCTTCGCATGCCAGTACTGCAACGCCATTTTCATCGCCACTTCCACGGCCACCGAGCCGGAATCAGCCAGGAAAACACACTCCAGCGATTCAGGCGTCATCGCTACCAGGCGACGGCATAAATCCACCGCGGGCTGATGCGTGATCCCGCCAAACATCACGTGTGACATCTGGTCAATCTGCGCTTTCATCGCCGCGTTCAGACGCGGGTGGTTGTAGCCATGGATCGCCGCCCACCAGGAGGACATCCCGTCAACAAGCCGCTCGCCGCTGGCGAGATGCAGCTCGCAGCCGTGGGCCGAGGCTACCGGATAGACGGGAAGGGGGCGGGTCGTGGAGGTGTAAGGGTGCCAGATATGCTGCTTGTCGAAGGCGAGATCGTCCTGGGTCATAATCGACTTGTAAACCATTTTGAAAAGTTTTAGGTTTACAAGTATAAACCGAACCGACAATTAACAAAACCCTTTGGAGAAGCCCGATGGCTCACCACGCACGCTGGACGATGTCGCAAGTCACTGAATTATTCAACAAACCTTTCCTGGAGCTGATGTTTGAGGCGCAACAGGTGCACCGCCAGCACTTCGATCCGCGTCATGTTCAGGTCAGCACGCTGCTGTCGATTAAAACCGGGGCTTGCCCGGAAGACTGCAAATATTGCCCGCAAAGCGCGCGCTATAAAACCGGTCTCGAATCCGAGCGCCTGATGGAAGTCGAGCAGGTGCTCGACTCCGCGCGCAAGGCCAAAAACGCTGGCTCAACCCGCTTCTGCATGGGCGCGGCGTGGAAAAACCCCCATGACCGCGACATGCCCTATCTGGAGCAGATGGTGAAGGGCGTGAAGGAGATGGGGCTTGAAGCCTGCATGACCTTGGGTACGCTTAACGAGGAGCAGGCGCAGCGCCTCTCGGCGGCAGGGCTGGATTACTACAATCACAACCTCGATACCTCGCCGGAATTCTACGGCAACATCATCACCACGCGCACCTATCAGGAGCGTCTGGATACGCTGGATAAAGTGCGTGATGCGGGGATCAAGGTCTGTTCCGGCGGGATCGTGGGACTGGGCGAAACGGTAAAAGATCGTGCCGGCCTGCTGTTACAGTTGGCGAACCTGCCGACCCCGCCGGAAAGTGTGCCCATCAACATGCTGGTGAAGGTAAAAGGTACGCCGCTGGCGGATAATGAGGACGTGGATGCCTTCGATTTCATCCGCACCATCGCGGTGGCGCGCATCATGATGCCAACCTCTTACGTTCGCCTCTCTGCCGGTCGCGAGCAGATGAGCGAGCAGACCCAGGCGATGTGCTTTATGGCCGGGGCCAACTCCATCTTCTACGGTTGCAAACTGCTGACCACACCAAACCCGGAAGAGGACAAAGACGTTCAGCTGTTCCGCAAGCTGGGGCTGAACCCACACCAGACCGGGGTACAGGCGGGGGATAACGAGCAACAGCAGCAGCTGGAGCAGCAGATTTTCAACGCCGACACTGACCAGTTCTACAACGCGGCAGCCGTATGACCTGGCAGGCACGTATCAGGACCGCGCTCGACGAGCGGCGGGCGGCGGATGCATTTCGGGTACGCAGGGTAGTGGAAAACGGTGCAGGCCGTTTTCTCACCCGGGAAGGAGAGCGGTTCTGTAATTTCTCCAGCAACGATTATCTGGGCCTGAGCCAGCACCCGCAAATCGTTCGTGCCTGGCAGCAGGGCGCGGATCGTTACGGCGTGGGCAGCGGTGGCTCCGGGCACGTCAGCGGCTACACCACGGCCCATCAGGCGCTGGAGGAAGCGTTGGCCGACTGGCTGGGCTACCCGCGGGCGCTGTTGTTTATCTCCGGTTTTGCCGCGAATCAGGCGGTGATTGCCGCCCTGATGGGCAAAGACGACCGCATCATCGCGGACCGCCTGAGCCACGCCTCCCTGCTTGAAGCCGCCAGTCTCAGCCCGGCACAGCTGCGGCGTTTTGCCCATAACGATGCCTCTCAGCTGAACGTCCTGCTGGGTAAACCCTGTTCAGGGCTTCAGCTGGCGGTCACGGAAGGGGTATTTAGCATGGACGGCGACAGCGCGCCCCTGGCCGCGTTGCACGACGCCGCAAAACAACAGAACGCCTGGCTGCTGGTCGACGATGCCCACGGCATTGGCGTCACCGGCGAGGAGGGGCGCGGAAGCGCTTATCAGCAGGGCGTCAGGCCGGAACTGCTGGTGGTCACCTTCGGCAAAGGCTTCGGCGTCAGCGGTGCCGCGGTGTTGTGCAGCGAGCCGGTGGCCGACTACCTGGTGCAGTTCGCCCGGCACCTGATCTACAGCACCAGCATGCCCCCGGCGCAGGCCGTGGCACTCTCTGCGTCGCTTGCGGTGATCCGCGGCGAAGACGGCGCTGAACGCCGGGCTCGCCTGGCCGACCATATTCAGCGTTTCCGCCGGGGGGTAAGCGAACAGCCTTACCGGCTTACCGACTCGCACAGCGCCATTCAGCCCGTGATTGTGGGTGAAAACCATCGGGCGCTGATGCTGGCACAGGCGCTACGAGAACGCGGGCAGTGGGTCACGGCGATCCGCCCACCCACCGTGCCGCCAGGCACCGCGCGCTTGCGTCTGACGCTTACGGCAGCGCACGAGCCGCAGGATATCGATACGCTTCTGGAGGCACTGTATGTCTCCCGTCAATAAACAGGCCGTTGCCGCTGCGTTTGGCCGGGCAGCGCAAAGCTATTCACAGCACGATGAGCTGCAACGCCTGAGCGCGCGCGGGCTGCTGGCCGCGCTCGGGGAGGGGCATTTTATGCAGGTGCTGGACGCGGGCTGCGGGCCAGGCGGCAATAGCCGCTACTGGCGCGCAACGGGCAGCCACGTCACGGCGCTGGATTTATCCGCGCAGATGCTGGATGAAGCCCGCCAGCAGCAGTCAGCAGACCGTTATCTGGTGGCCGATATCGAGGCCATCCCGCTGGAGGATGCGCTTTTTGACCTCGTCTGGAGCCATCTGGCGGTGCAGTGGTGCACCAGCCTGTCGCAGGCGCTACGCGAGCTTTACCGCGTGGCACGGCCCGGCGGAGCGGTGGCCTTTACCACCCTGCTGGAAAGTTCGTTGCCGGAGCTGAATCAGGCGTGGAGGGCGGTGGATGCGCAGCCGCACGCCAACCGGTTTCTCTCGCACGAACAGGTCACTCAGGCGCTGGCAGGCTGGCGCTATCGCAGTGAGGTCCAGACCGTCACCCTCGAATTTAGCGATGCGTTATGCGCCATGCGCTCTCTTAAGGGCATAGGCGCGACGCACCTGCACGCCGGTCGGGAGAAGAAACCCCTTACCCGCGGACAACTCCAGCGTCTCGGGCTGGCCTGGCCGCAGGATCGGGGCCGGTTCCCGCTCTCTTATCATCTTTTTCATGGGATTATTGAACGTGACTGAACGTTATTTTGTTACCGGTACGGACACCGAAGTCGGTAAAACGGTTGCCAGCGCCGCGCTGTTGCAGGCGGCGCGTCTGCTGGGGAAAACAACGGCCGGGTATAAGCCCGTAGCCTCCGGCAGCGAGATGACGCCGGAAGGCTTACGCAATACTGATGCGCTGGCGCTACAGCGTAACAGCAGCCTTGCGCTGGCCTATTCTGCGGTGAACCCCTATACCTTTGCTGAACCCACCTCGCCGCACATCGTCAGCGCCGATGAAGAACTTCCGATTGATTTTTCGGTGCTCTCTTCCGGATTACGCGACCTGGAAACGCAGGCCGACTGGGTGCTGGTGGAGGGGGCTGGCGGCTGGTTTACCCCGCTGTCCGACGAGCAGACATTTGCTGACTGGGTGCGGGCCGAACAGCTTCCGGTCATTCTGGTGGTGGGGGTGAAGCTTGGCTGTATCAATCACGCCATGCTGACCGCTCAGGCCGTGCAGCAGGCCGGGTTGCGTCTGGCAGGGTGGATTGCCAATGACGTGGTTGCGCCGGGTAAACGTCATGCTGAGTATCTGGCGACGCTGAAGCGGGTGCTGCCTGCGCCGTTTCTCGGCGAGATCCCGTGGCTTGCCGACGGCGCAGAGCAGGCGGAAACCGGACGCTATCTTGACCTCAGCGCATTATGTCCCGCGCCATCCAGTGCGCAATAAGGTCGTCATCCAGCTCGTTAACGTGGCCCTGTGCCACGTTACGCCCGCGATAGAGCATGCAGAAACGATCCGCTACCCGGCGGATAAACGACAGCTGTTGCTCCGCTAACAGCACCGTCATTCCCAGCTCCCGATTCAACCGTACCAGCAGTTGACCCAGCCTGCGGGCGAAGCCTTGCCCTGCGCCATACATGGGCTCATCCAGAATCAACACGCGCGGGCGATTAACCAGCGCACTGGCGAGGGCCAGCTGATACTGGTCGTCGGGGGACAGCGCAGAGGCACGGCTCTGTCGCAGCGGATAGAGCTCCGGAAACAGGGCGTACACGTCATTTTTTGATGTCGGGTCGGATTTCCCCGTCGCCCGCATAGCGATATGCAGATTTTCATCGACGGTCAGCTGGGAAAATATCCGCCGATCCTGCGGGACGTAGCCTATCGTTGGCGGCGCCGTGAATGCTGACGCAGGGCTGAGCAAATTACGCGGCGGCGCGCCAGCCTCATGCCAGATGATGGTGCCGCTCTCAACGGGCACCTTTCCGGTAATGCAGTTCATGAGCGTGGATTTACCCATGCCAGGCAGGCCAACAATGCCCGTACAGATGCCTTGCGGGAAATCGATATTCACGTTCCATAGCGTATGTTGGCTTCCGTAAAACTGATTTACAGCACGCAGACTCAACATCTTTCTCTCCTTAAAAATGTGTGGGGTAATGCTCAGGCTGATATCTGCAAAACGCCTGCCAGAAACAAAATAATGATTAAAAAAGAGCCATTTTTAGGAATAACCCACTGCTAAAAGCTTAACGTTTGTTCGAATTGCACGCTCCCGGTGCCGTGCGTGTCGAATCGTGGTGCAGGGAAAATGACGGAATTGTGATTAAGATCTCGCCGGTTACTTATGAAAAAATGAACGTTTTCCAGGCAAAAAAGAGTGATAAAAATTTTTTACTGCCGCTTCGTGGGAAAAACCGGGAATTTGCTGGAGTGCATGCTGTACGGGCTGGAGGCAGTTATCCACTATTCCTGTGGATAACCTTGTGCATTAGAGTTAGAAAACACGCGATAAGCGAGAGAACACGCGGGTTACGCCCAAATTGATGCGAAACGCGGCTTTAGGAAATAGTCTATATTTTTTAACGAATTAGATAAAAGCAATTCCCTCAGCGCCAGCGACACCTGTTGCCATAAAACTTTCATAACCGCCCTTGACAAATGTTAAAAAAGTAATAGTTCTGGGGATAACCCCCTGAGGCTGGTGTTTTATATTGTCACAGTTGAAATTTAGCTCGCGAACGCACTAATCCTCTCTGCGCTACGCTAAATATCCTGACACGCTACTGGTTTTCCATCCAGTGTTTTTTACTGGCAATCCTGGCCACAACGAGTAAAATTACTCACCTGCCGCTTATTCTGTCATCAGGTCGTCGCCCATGAGTAAACCGTTCAAATTGAATTCTGCTTTCCGTCCTTCCGGGGATCAGCCCGAGGCCATTCGTCGCCTGGAAGAGGGGCTGGAAGACGGGCTGGCGCACCAGACCCTGCTGGGGGTAACCGGTTCGGGTAAAACCTTCACTATTGCCAACGTCATCGCCGATCTCCAGCGTCCTACTATGGTTCTTGCGCCGAACAAAACGCTGGCGGCGCAGCTGTATGGTGAGATGAAAGAGTTCTTCCCGGAAAACGCGGTGGAGTATTTCGTCTCCTACTACGACTACTACCAGCCGGAAGCCTACGTTCCCAGCTCCGACACGTTTATCGAGAAAGATGCCTCGGTGAACGAACATATCGAGCAGATGCGTTTGTCGGCGACCAAGGCGCTGCTGGAGCGTCGTGATGTGGTGGTGGTGGCCTCGGTGTCGGCGATCTACGGCCTGGGCGATCCGGATCTCTATCTCAAGATGATGCTGCACCTGACGCAGGGGATGATCATCGATCAGCGTGCAATTTTGCGCCGTCTGGCGGAGCTGCAGTACACCCGTAACGATCAGGCGTTCCAGCGCGGGACCTTCCGCGTACGTGGTGAGGTTATTGATATCTTCCCGGCGGAATCGGACGACATGGCGCTGCGCGTGGAGCTGTTCGATGAAGAGGTTGAACGCCTGTCGCTGTTCGATCCGCTGACCGGTCATGTGGAGTCGGTGATCCAGCGCTTCACCATCTACCCAAAAACGCACTACGTGACGCCACGCGAGCGTATCGTACAGGCGATGGAAGAGATTAAAATTGAGCTGGCAGACCGCCGCAAGGTGCTGCTGGCGAACAACAAGCTGCTGGAAGAGCAGCGCCTGAGCCAGCGTACCCAGTTCGATCTGGAGATGATGAACGAGCTGGGCTACTGCTCCGGCATTGAAAACTACTCACGCTACCTCTCCGGACGCGGGCCGGGCGAAGCGCCGCCGACGCTGTTTGACTACCTTCCGGCGGACGGCCTGCTGGTGATCGACGAATCCCACGTTACGATCCCCCAGATCGGCGGGATGTACCGCGGTGACCGCGCGCGTAAAGAGACGCTGGTGGAGTACGGGTTCCGACTGCCATCAGCGCTGGACAACCGTCCGATGAAGTTTGAAGAATTTGAGGCGCTTGCTCCGCAGACCATCTACGTATCGGCGACGCCGGGCAACTACGAGCTGGAGAAATCCGGTGATGACGTGGTGGACCAGGTTGTGCGTCCGACCGGGCTGCTGGATCCGATTATCGAGGTGCGTCCGGTGGCGACGCAGGTGGACGATCTGCTCTCGGAAATACGTGCCCGTTCCGCCATCAACGAGCGTGTACTGGTGACCACGCTCACCAAACGTATGGCGGAGGATTTGACGGAGTATCTGGAAGAACACGGCGAGAAGGTGCGGTATCTGCACTCGGATATTGATACCGTGGAGCGTATGGAGATCATCCGCGACCTGCGCCTGGGCGAGTTCGACGTGCTGGTGGGTATCAACCTTCTGCGAGAAGGTCTGGATATGCCGGAAGTGTCGCTGGTGGCGATTCTGGATGCGGACAAAGAGGGCTTCCTGCGTTCCGAGCGCTCGCTGATCCAGACCATTGGCCGTGCCGCGCGTAACGTCAACGGGAAGGCGATTCTGTACGGGGATAAAATCACCCCGTCGATGGCCAAAGCGATTGGCGAAACGGAACGTCGTCGCGAGAAGCAGCAGCGCTATAACGAAGAGCACGGCATCACGCCGCAGGGGCTGAACAAGAAGGTGGTGGATATCCTGGCGCTGGGTCAGAACATTGCGAAGACCAAAGCGAAAGGCCGCGGCAAGGCCCGTTCAGTGGTGGAAGAGGATACCGTCGCGCTGACCCCGAAAGCGTTGCAGCAAAAGATCCACGAGCTGGAAGGGCAGATGATGCAGCACGCGCAGAATCTGGAGTTCGAAGAGGCTGCGCAAATCCGCGATCAGCTTCATCAACTGCGGGATCTGTTTATTGCGGCATCGTAGTTTTTTGCCCGGTGGGGTTTTCTCCCTCTCCCTGTGGGCTGAGGGATCCCCAGTAATTTTTTTATGCAGAAGCAATAAAGTTGCTTTCTAAATGACTGAGGGCTGTCAGCGATGCCCTGGTCCGGCTGTAAATCGCTGAGGCGTTTGCCTTCCGGCCGGGGCGAGGCGCAGGGATGCGCCGAG